>CAZANF010000232.1:0-4794 GCA_964486425.1 uncultured Spirochaeta sp.
CACCGACATCGAACAGTCGGTCATGGAGGGCATAATCGTACGGATCCTTGGAAACATGCGTGAAGCATGGTCCCAGGTAATCGATCTTCGGCCCAGGCTGGGGCAGATTGAAACAAATCCGCAGTTTGCCCAGATAGTACCTCCGACAGAAATGGTAGTTCTGGTTACCCTGGAAACAAAGGTGGGTGATGTCGAGGGTATGATGAATTTTTGCATCCCGTATCTCACCATAGAGCCGATTATCGGCAAGCTTTCTGCCCAATACTGGTATTCCACCGTCCGTCGGGGAGCTACCACCGAGAACCTGAACATTCTCCGCGAAAGACTGTCTACTATCGAGGTAAATATTGTCGCAGAGATCGGCCGGATGAATTTAACTGTCCGAGATGTGCTCTCTCTGGTGCCCGGAGATGTTATCCGGCTGCAGAATACCCGTACAAGTGATCCTTTTTCGTTAAATATCGGGAACAGACCGAAGTTTCTCTGCAAGCCGGGTCAGATCGGCAACAAACTAGCTGTACAGATTATCAAGAAATTGGAAGATGTCCAGGTTCAGGATTTTGAAGAACTGGATGATGTGGAAGGAGATGAGTAATGAGTGACGGCAGCCTCTCACAAGACGAAATTGATGCTTTGTTGTCCGGCTCCGGGGGGATGGACTTCGAATCTTCCGCTGAATCAGCAGGAGGAGATGTAGATATATCCGGGTTGCAATCGGTTATCAATGAAACCATAGATGCACAGGCTGCAAACCTGTCTTCTCTGACCAGCGCTTCAGTCAGTATGGACCCGCCAACCGTACAGGTTACGGACAAGGAATCCTTTTTGGGCATGCTGTCCGACGAGGTTGTAATCATTACCATGGATTACAACGAGGGCATCAAGGCAGACCATGGATACGTTGTGTCGACCGATGGTGCGGTTAACATCGCGGCTGCAATGATGGGGCTTGATGGTGTCGAGATTGATGATGCCTCGATAAACGCATTGCAGGAAGCCTTGAGCAATCTTTCCGGACCGGTGACTACCGCTATCGGGAATAGATCCGATACTACAATCATGACTGAAGCCCCTGAGGGCCAGCAGTCTCCCAAGGCCATGATCGGTCTCCCGTCGGGGAATTTTGTAGCAATTACCTATACCGTGAATATGGACGGCAGCACAATACAGCTGTATGAATATATTGGTCTTCCGGTTGCCAGGGCCTTGGCCCCCGCACCCCCGCAGGGTGGCGGTCTGGATGATCTTATGGGCAACAATGCCCCAAAGCAGCAGCAGGGATATCCTCAACAGGGATATCAGCAGCCGATGCAGCAGGGATATCCTCAACAGGGGTACCCTCAGCAGGGATATCAGCAGCAGCCTCAGCAGCAGATGGGGCAGCAAGGCGGTTTGAACGTGCAGTCGGTTCAGTTTCCGGGACTCCAGCAGGGGCCGGCCCAGCAGGAACAGGGGAATATAAGCCTGCTCATGGACGTCTACATGGAGATGACGGTAGAGCTCGGCCGAACCCGCAAGCTCATTCGTGAGATTCTGGGAATGGGTGAGGGTACAATTATCGAGCTTGATAAACTTGCGGGTGAACCGGTGGATATTCTGGTGAACCATAAGCTTATCGCAAAGGGTGAGGTTGTTGTTATCGATGAAAACTTCGGTGTTCGCGTAACAGAAATCGTTTCACCACTGGAAAGAATGAATAATATGACGTAGAATGGATATAACTACAATCTGGTTATAAACCATGCGTACGGTTTGACGGGAGGGGAAAGCTGAAACGCATAGTATGTATTATGGTTGCCGCAAGTATAGCTGCTGGGGTGTTCGCACAGCAGCAGCCTTCGGAGGCAGCCGAAGAACTCAACACGTCCGACTCATCAGCAGAAGAACTGATCCTGCTGAATGACGCCGAAAACCCGGATACCCAGGCTCCTGACAGCGAAGACAACGGTATAGCTGTCGGCGGTGTTATGGATTTTGTCCGCATGCTGCTGATGCTTGTGCTCGTGCTCGCCATGATATACGGCGTGATACTGCTGTTGAAGCGGAGCCAGCGAATGCAGCGTCCGGAATCTTCGCTTATTAGCCTGGCCGCTACTCAGCCGCTATCCGGGAACAGAGCTGTGCATCTGATTCAGGTCGGCCAGCAGGTTTTCCTTGTCGGTGAAGGCGAGGCAGGCGTCCGGCTGTTATCGGAAATAACCGATCAGGAAAGCCTGGATGAAATTCGGCTGCGGGCTCCGCTGGAACAGCAGGCAGCCGGGAAATCCTTTGCCGAACTGCTCGGCGGAATGCTGAAGACTCGCTCGTCCGGGCAGCCGGTTGAGGACGAGTCGAAGGAATCCGAGACTACCCCCTCCTTTCATTTTATTCAGAACAGACGAGAGCGTCTGAAGGACTTGTAATGCACGGCTTTGCGTGTACAGGGGGGGATACATGGGAATCGCGCGACGGATAGCGCTGGTACTGGTTTTTGCAGCCTTGTTCGGGGCTGTTATGCCTGTGTCGGCGCAGGAGACTCCGCCGGGATTTGAGTCACTGAACATACCTTTTGTTGATCTTTCGGTTCGAAGCCCGGAAAGCGGCGAAGAGGTAGCCTTCGGTCTTCAGGTTTTACTGCTGCTTGCGGTACTCAGCCTCGCACCATCCATTCTGATTCTGACAACCTCCTTTCTCCGGATCGCTATTGTGCTGGATTTCATAAAGCGTGCATTGTCGCTGCAGCAGGTGCCGCCGAATCAGGTGCTGATGGGCATAGCCCTGTTTCTTACCTTGTTTATTATGTGGCCTACCGTCAATCAAATATATGACGATGCCTTCGTGCCGCTGCGCGATGGTGAGATAGGGGTAGAAGAGGCGTATGAAAATTTTGAAACCCCTATCCGGCTGTTTATGTATCGTCAGATGCAGAATAATGCAGATAACATCCGGCTGTTTATGAGCATGAGTGATCTGCCGCGGCCGAATAATCTCTCCGAGGTTCCTACTCATGTATTGATTCCAGCGTTCATTCTGAATGAGCTTACAATAGCCTTCAAGATCGGCATTCTGCTGTTTATTCCGTTTATCATAATCGACATGGTTGTATCGTCATCACTCATGTCCATGGGAATGATCATGCTGCCGCCTATCATGATTTCGCTGCCTTTCAAACTTATTCTTTTTGTGCTGGTAGACGGGTGGACGCTCATTACCCAGCAGGTGGTGGCGAGCTTTGTGTAAATCAGCTGCTGTTCAGGACAGTACGAAGGAGGGAAGATGAATTTAGGGTACGTCATTCTGCTGATACGGACCGCAGTGCTGCAAATACTGCTGCTGTCATCCCCTATATTGCTCATAGGAATGGGTGTCGGCCTTATTGTTTCAATTTTCCAGGCTACTACCTCGATTCAGGAACAGACATTGACCTTTGTTCCAAAGATTGTTGCAATCCTGCTGATACTGATTTTAGCTGGTCCCTGGATGTTTTCCACGCTGCAGCAGTTCACGGTTTCTCTGTTCACCCAGATTCCGTCGATGGTGAGGTAGTAAATGGTGTTGACGCAGATGGTGCTGAATATACAGGTTTTATTCCTCATATTTGCCAGGGTATACGCTGTTATGCAGACCGCACCGCTTCTGTCGTCACAAACCATCCCGGGGATTGCCCGTGTCGCATTGAGTTTAATGATTGCGGTTCTTTTACTGTCATGGGTGGAATATCCCCTGCCTGATTCCGGGCTCGCCTATGCCTTGCTGCTTGTCGGGGAGATCGTAGTCGGCATCATTATAGGATTGTATCTGGTTATTATTTTCAGCGCTTTTCAGACGGCCGGACAGTTTTTCTCGCTGCAGATGGGGTTCGGTGCATCCCAGGTATTCGACCCCCTTGCGCAGATTGAGGTTCCGCTTCTGGGACAGTTTTTCAACCAGATAGCCATGCTTGTTTTTGTTGCGGTGAACGGATTCCAGAAGACCTTTCAGATCGGAATCTATCGGAGCTTTCAGGCAATGCGAGCGGTGGATTTTGTGGGAGCGCAGGAGGATATCGCAGGTTTTCTGCTGAGCGGACTGGTGCGGTTGTTCGCGCAAGCCCTGGTGATGGCCTTGCCGGTTGTCGGTACCCTGTTTCTGGTTTCTATCTCGATGGGGTTGCTGGCTAAGGCTGCTCCACAGATGAACCTGCTGATGCTCGGGTTTCCGATTAATATCGGCGTTGCTTTCCTTATGATATTTCTGGCGATGCCGCTTATCGTGTATGCCTTCGCAGAGGTCATCGAAGCGTCGTTCGAGAGCATGGGTTCAATGCTGAATATGTTCTGGAGCAGCCCATGATCATAGTTGGAGTTAACGGAGCAGAAGACCGGCGCCGGTTTCTTTCCCAGCTTGAAGGCATGCACCTGCAGTGGTTTGCTGCTGAGGATGAGGGGCGAACAGAGGATCCAACCGAACGGAAGATCCAGAAGGCCCGTGAAGACGGAAAGGTTGCAAAATCACAGGATGTCACCGGTTCCATCATTCTGTTGCTGGCTGTTATGACCATATGGATTCTGTCATCCTTTATCTTCGACCAGTTTCGATCAATGATGTATTTCTATTTCTCCCGCGCTGCGGACATCGATGCGGCACAAGACGGTTTGATTGCTACCAGCTTCTTTCAGTTCTTTTTTCGTATGTTTGCTCCTGTTGCGGCGGTCTCCTTTATTGCTGCCGCTGCCGGAAATATTCTTCAGGTGGGCTTTCTGTTCAGTACCAAACCGATTACTCCGGATTTCAAGCGGATCTCTCCTAATGTCGGGAAATGGCTGCAGAAGAGCT
>CAZANF010000233.1:0-4708 GCA_964486425.1 uncultured Spirochaeta sp.
GCATCGTATAGTTCCTTCGGAATACCCTGCAGACCGGCAATATAGATGGTC
Organism: uncultured Spirochaeta sp.; assembly: GCA_964486425.1. Taxonomy (GTDB): domain Bacteria; phylum Spirochaetota; class Spirochaetia; order DSM-27196; family DSM-8902; genus Spirochaeta_B. Next base: position 52 of record CAZANF010000233.1, read on the forward strand.
ATATGTAATCCGAAGTACTTCCAAAGAATTACAATTAGCACCCCCCAAAGTACAGTATCCGGACTCGACAGCAATGCTACTCTCTCGGCACCGGGATTGACCAGCTGAATAAAGAAGTTCACCAGTCCATATTGGGGGTGGTAAATAAACTGCCATACACCCCGGTTACTATCTCGGACATAACATAGGGCAGGAAAAACAGTGTGCGGAAAAGTACTGCCAATGGAAATTCTTTCCTGGCTACAATGAGTGCCAGCATAAGCGCGAACGGCAGCTGAACAACCAGGGAAAATATCATTATGATGAAGCTGTTTGTAATTGCCTTGCGGAATACCGAGTCAGTCGGCAATCGGATGAAGTTCTGTAGTCCTCTGAAATCTGTCATAGGACCCAGCCCGTTCCAGCGAAACAGACTGAATATCATTGCCTGCAGAACGGGGTAAACAACTACTAAAGGATAAGAAACCTTAACTTAGTTGGAATGTTCCAGGTAAGCATCCTGGATTTCTTGAGCTGCTTCAGCAGGGGTTAGCTCATCCGCCAGCAAGGATTGTACCGAATCGTTGATAACCCCGCCAACTGCAGGTGGGAAATACTGGTCGAGGTACAGTTGAAAGTACTCGGCTGCATTTACAACATCATAAACCTGCTGCATCATCGGGTCATCAATTCCTTCTTCCGCACCGATTACGGTCGGGATAACGCGTCCTGAGCGAGCAAGCTCGGTGTTGTTCTCTCTATTGGTCATGAAGCGAAGAAACTCAACTGCTTCTGCAGGAGCGTTTGCCCCGATTTCAAAACCATTGCCGCCCCCAAGTACGTCGGTACCGGCACCCTGGCCGCCCTCAACACTCGGGAAAGGGGCTACTGCAAGCTTTTCGCGGATACCGCCTTCCATTGCAGCGTCTGCCTGTACTGAAGGTGCCCACTGACCCATAAGCTCCATTGCCGCCTCACCATTACCTACCAGCGCAGCCTGGTCGGTCTGGGTTGCACCCAGGAATCCGCTCTGGAAAGCACCTGCATCACGAAGTTCAAGCAGCAGTTCGCCGGCCTGTACAAAGGGATCGTCGGTAAAGCTTCCTTCACCAGACTGTACGGCTTCTATTGCTTCCTTCTTGCTGACCTTCGGCGAAGACTCCTGCTGTTACGCTCAACAGCAATCCTGCTGTCAGCAAACAACTCATTATGCGCTTCATATAATCACCTCCTCATTCATGTACCAACGATATCATGGGGAATTCCCAGCACCATATTGAACAAAATGAGGGTTTCATCATAGGACTTATTCCCTATGATTACTTTTCGCGGCTTTGTACCCAACGTATGGCAAACCGTCGCAGTTTCCCGGCATCCGCTATTTTCAGTTTATACTTGAGCTTGTCCCGGTGGACGTTCACGGTTTTTACCGAGATGTTCAAAAGGTCTGCTATTTCCGATGCGCCGTATCCCTGGCCGATCATCACCATGACTTCTACCTCGCGGACACTGAGCTGGTCAATCGGAAGGATTTCGGTCTTCTGTCCCTGGGAAAACATGGAGTCGATAAAGCGCTCACGCATTGCAGCCGACAGATATACCCTTCCGTCCAGCACGGTTTGTATTGCGTCAAGGATGACCGATGCTGCCTCATGTTTCATGACATATCCTTTTGCACCGGCCTTGAGTGCACTCGATGCGTATACCGCTTCATCGTACATGGAAATTACCAGCTGAAGCATATCGGGATATAAACTCTTGAAGCTTTGAACGAGATCAAAACCGTTTTTATCGTGCAGGGATATGTCGATCAGTGCCATATCCGGCTCGGATTGCTGCGCTACCGAGAGTGCTTCCTCTACACTGCCGGCCTCACGGCAGTCCTGATAGAGTGGATTCTTGCGGATCAGCATTGCCAATCCCTGACGAAAAACCGGATGATCATCAACAACCAGAAAGGTAATCGGCTTTTTCATGTTATGCTCCCTGTGAATGGACGGGTACGCTGCAGCGGATACAGGTACCAGGATTGGTATTGGTGATAGACAGCTGCGCCTTGGCGATGCCGGAGCGGTATCTCATTATCCGTAATCCCAGACTGTTCGCCGATATATCCTCCGGAATTCCTCTTCCATTGTCCCGAATCTCGGCAACCATATGGGGACTGTCCCCCTCGAGCTCATCATACAGGGAGATTGAAATCTGTTTTGCCTCGGAATGCTGCAGGGCATTCGAGAGAGCCTCCTGGATTATTCGGTATATCTGCACAGCGGTGTCGGTATCGGGAATTGCAAGTTCGTCGGATGTGGTAAAGCTGATGTTCCTTCCCGTGCTGCGAATGGTTTCCATTATGAGAGATTCAACCTTCCAGGCCAGTCCTTGTGCCTCCAGCCCGGCCGGGACGAGCCCCCTGGCGATCTGCTTAACGCGTACGATAGAATCGGTGAGCAGGGTATTTATATGATCCAGCGAGGCTATATCTACCTGTTCGTTTGCAGCTATCGAATTCCGGACCATTGAGGTCCAGAAGGTTATCCCGGAGAGATGCTGGCATAAATCATCGTGCAGATCCTGTCCGATTCGCTCCATCGTCCGGTTGGATACCTCTATGACCTCCTGCTCCAGGGCTGCTCGCTGTTCAACCTCGCGGGATAGCTCTTCATTCATATGCTGAAGATCCTGTGTTCGTAGTGCCACCTCACTTTCGAGAATACGTTCATGCGTGCGGACCTGTTCGAGCAGCAGGGTCCCTTTCAGGCTGCTGGCAATCTGCTCCTGCAGTATGTCATACAGCTGCGGGGTTTCAAATCCGCCTGGAAGCAGCAGGTACCCGAGCTGCTCGTTCTGATATACCAGCGGTGTCAGTACCCATCGTTCCTTTTTCCAGTCATCACCGAACTCCGGAGGCAGCAGCTCTCTTGCATTGAAAACTATACCCTCATCCGGAATTGGAAACCGCTTCCGGTCCATGGCCAGCAGAACCCGGGCGTCGGACAGAGGGCTCTTTGTTTCAAAGGTAACGAGAAATCCTGTTCGTATCCCGAACAGGGACAGTCCCTTTTCGAGCCGGGAAAACATCGAGGAAAGCCCGAATGCGCCTGCCAGCAGTGAGCTTATAAGGCGAAGCTTGGAGAATGTGTTCTCGGTTGCAATCCTGCGTGCGGCCTGATACCGGCCCATTTTTTCACCAATCAGGACGCGTGCGGAGGCGAAGAGGGCGGCGGGTCTGGTATCTGGGGAAGTAGAGTAGAGCTGGTGTTCAATCACCGAGATGTATTCATTCCAGCGATCCATGGCCCCGCTTTCGGCTCCGGTTGCATCAAGGGCGGTATTCAAGCGGGCTATAAAGGTGTCGATTTTTGCAGAGTGAGCCAGTGTCCGGAGGTCGGAGATAGCCTTGATCTCCTGAGAGCTGGCATATGCCGGAATCTGGGTGAGCTGTGGAGTGTATCCCAGTTGCGGCATACAGCCGCAGGATTCACGGATAACCGGGGAGCAGTTCAGCACCTTGTGACGCTGCTTGCCGTCTCGAATAATCCTGTCTATCAGCTGCATTGCAGAGGTGCCCATCTCGTACAGGGGCTGAACCACGGTGGTCAGGGGCGGGGTTGTGTATTTTGACGGTTCGGATCCGTCGAATCCCACCAGCGCAATATCCTCCGGAATCCGGTAACCTCGCTGTACCAGTACCTGGAGTGCTCCCTGGGCCATACGATCATTGAGGCAGACCAGTGCATCGAAGGGTATTCCGGCTGCAAGCAGCTTCTCGGCTGCCTGCACCCCGGATTCCTGCAGGAATGTGCCGGCGACAATCAATCGCTCATCAACATGAATTCCGTATTCGGAAATGGTGGCCAGGCAGGCATCGGCACGATCCGAGGACTCGAAATGCCCCTTCGGCCCGGTAATCAATGCAAAATGTCTACGATTATGCATTTCTATGAGATGGCGGGTAAGCGTAGCAGTACCGCGGGATCCCTCGGTTGTAATGCTGGACATACCAGGGATCCTGATCCCTATCTCAACCGAAAGGACAGAACGCCACTGGCCACTAAGTTCTTCCAGATCATTAGAGTCATGAAAGGTAGCTATCGCAGATGATATAATAATGAGGCCGTCGATGTTCTGCGATGCGGCCAGGTGATAGGCAAAATTCGCGGTTGCTTCCGGCACAATGGGTGAATCGAACCGCGATCCGAGAAAGGTAACTGCGCCCAGATTGAGCTGCTCGGCTTGAGTCTGGATGCCGCGCCATATTGCTGCCTGATATGCATCATCCAGTTCTACCGTGAATATACCGATGGTCTTGGTTGGTTTGTGCATGGATCACCTTGTTCTAAGCATATGCAGCAGTCCTATCATGATAACAAGATTCACTACCAGTGGAAAATATGCCAGAGCGAGGTTGAATTCACCGAGTGCGCCCATAAAGGGAATGAATACTGTGGCACCAATCCCGGTTCCCAAATAGGTAACGCCGTTAAACAGACCCCGCTGATGGCGGGGAAGACGGCCGTTTACATGCTTCTGAACGACCGGAAGTATCGGTCCAAGGGCAAACCCGAGGAACGGGAACAGATACGGACTGGAACAGGCCAGCCACAATACCAGGATCACTGCGGCGGCTGCGGAACACATCAGTGCAAGCTGCAGCTCTCCTGTTCGGCGCGCTATGGCA
>CAZANF010000234.1:0-4698 GCA_964486425.1 uncultured Spirochaeta sp.
CCCCTTTTCATCAAACCCGGTCTCTGCCGACTCTTCGGTTCGCGGAGTCATATCACACCGCGCGACAAGATGCTCCCAGACAGAGCTCTCCAGATCGTCCATTCCCAGTCCATGGGCTGCAGAGATCGGCACGAGATCGGAAAAGCCGAGTTCCAGCAGATTCCAGGCCTCCTGCTCACGCTTGGTGTTATCTACCTTGTTCACTGCCAGAATGACCTTTTCAGAAAACGGCCGCAGGGTTCGGATAATCTCATGATCCTCCGAGGTTACCTCCTCCACGTCCAGCAGCAACACGACAACATCCGCCAAACGGATTTCATTATAGGCCTTCTCGGTTATCAGCTTTGCCAGCGATTCTATATCGGAGGTAACTCCGCCGGTGTCTACCAGCATCACCGGCACATCGCGCAGCTCCCACAAGGACTCAACCGGATCTCGGGTAACCCCTGGTGTCGGATCGGTTATTGATCTGCGGCTGCGGCTCAGGCGATTGCACAAGGTTGACTTGCCGACATTGGGGCGACCTACTATCGCCACCCGCGGATACTCCTGTGAGTTATGTAGTTTTTCGGTAATCAAATCGTTTCTCCATTAGCTGTGCGATATACCCATGAATTTCTTCATGACTCTTCATATCCATGATCGTACCGACCAGCTCTTCTGCCTCAAGCAGGGTAACATTGCGTATTATCTGTTTTACTTCCGGGATTGCTACCGCCCCCATACTGAATTCATCCAGTCCCAATCCGAGCAGGATGAGCGTAGCCAGGGGATCACCCGCCATTTCGCCGCACATTGCAACAGGAATTCCGTTCGCATGTGCATTACGAATAATAAGAGTAAGCATCCGCAGTACCGCAGGATGAAACGGCTCATACAGGTAGGCGATTCTTTCGTTCCCTCTGTCAACGGCCAGAGTATACTGTATTAAGTCGTTTGTTCCAATTGAAAAGAAATCGACCCGTTTCGCAAGGATATCCGATATAACGGCGGCTGAAGGTATCTCTATCATTATCCCAATAGGTATATATGCCGCCACAGGCACCGCTTCACGCTGCAGCTCCTCATAGACCTCACGGTATAAATCGAATACCTGGTTCAATTCATCGAGACCGGAGATCATAGGGAACATAATTCGCAGCTTACCATGCGCACTGGCGCGGAGCAGAGCCCGCAGCTGAGTTCGAAACAGCTGCTTCTCGGACAGACAGAGCCGGATAGCCCGCCATCCGAGAATCGGATTCTTGTCCCTATGATCAAACCGTCCGGGGAAAAGCTTGTCGCCGCCGATATCCAGGGTGCGGATGGTTACCGTTTTTCCCGACATGGACTCAAGAACCTGCGAATACACCCGGTACTGTGCCTCCTCGTCCGGTATCGACCCGGATTGCAGAAACAGAAACTCGGATCGGTACAGACCGACTCCATCGGCACCGTGAGATATCACGGAGTCAATCTCCTCGGGGATTTCGATATTCGCTTTCAGAAAAATCAGCTTTCCGTCTCGGGTTTCAGCAGGGAGATTGGTATATCTCATGAGACGGACTTCGCGCTTCCGCCACTCCCTTCTCTTCTGCTCGTACTCGCGCATGGTTTTGGCATCAGGTCGAAGCACAACCCTTCCGGCCCCCCCATCGATAATAATCGTATCCCCATGCTTAGCTGCGTCACTCACCCTGCTCAGGCCTAATACAGCCGGAATCTCAAATGCGCGGGTCAGTATAGCGGTGTGACTGGTTTTACCGCCTTGATCCATAGCTACACCTAATACATGCCGGGTATCCATACTTATGGCATCAGAGGGCATCAGGTCATCGCAAATAAGAATTTTATCACTGTTCAGCTTGCGCAGGTTGGGCAGATTCCGGCCAATCAGACGGTTGAGCACCCGTCGTTCCACATCCTGCAGGTCGGAGATTCTCTCGCGCAGGTATTCATTCTCAGAGAGATTTAACTTGTCCATTATCTCCTGAATAACCCCATGAAAAATCCACTCTACATTTTGCCGCTTTGCCGTTACCAGTTTGGTCACCTGTTCCTGCATATCGGGATCCTGCAGCATCAGTCTGTGTGATTCGAGCATGGATATACTGTCGTCGTTGTTCGGCTGATCACTCTTTTGCCGTATAACCTCGTCAATCTCATAGATTGCCGCATCGAGGGCGGCCTGGAAGCGAACAATTTCATTTTCCGCATCAGCAGGACTGATATCGTACTGGGGAATGCTGCTGCCAAGTGAGGTGAAAACGAGAGCCGATCCTATAGCGATCCCGGGTGATACCGGGATTCCATTCAGCACAACCATATCTGTTTCCTGTTCATGTTTCATATAACTTTTCCGATAATCAGTATATCATGGGACGGACACGCACGCGCAAGCGCGTTTCACTTGGAATTATCTTTTGGATAGCGTTTATTCTCTTCATACTTGTGGTATTTCTGTTCAGCCGACAGAATATTCAAAACGTGATGGAGTCAACCGGACTGCTGGATGTCCTCCGCACCAGACTCGGCCTGAGCGACGAACCAGGCGATCCGCAGACAGAACCCGGGGTTGACGAACTCAATCGCAGACTGGACGACGACATACTGCAGCCCCTAACCCCAACGCAGAACGACTCCCCCGAAACCGTGCCGGAAACAACCATGCCCGATCGTGAGGAGGAACCTGACTCACAGTCTGAGCCGGATGTTACCCCCGATGAGGAACCCGAAACTCAACCTGAGCCCGAACCGATGCCCGCCGACCCGCCTGAGGAAACCCGCCGTGCAGTGCTGTATTATATCCGCGTCAGCGACGACGGACATATCTCGGCAGAAGCAAGCGAACGCCGCTTGCCGGTATCCAATACTCCTTTAACAGCAAATATTTCCTCATTACTGCAGGGCCCCTCAACCGAAGAACTCAATAGGGGTCTTCTGAATCTTGTCCCCGCCGATACACAGCTGTTATCCGCAAGTGTAAGCAATCGCACAGCATATCTCAACTTTTCCGAGGATTTCCGCTTCAATTCACTAGGTACCGAGGGACTAGTCGCTCAGCTGGAACAAATTGTGTTTACCGCAACAGAGTTTTCCTCGGTTGATCGCGTGCAGTTCCTTATAGATGGCGAACAAAAGGAATATCTAGGAGGAGACGGGGTGTACATCGGGCAGCCCCTGGGCCGCGACTCCTTTCGCTGATACGTGAACCAAATACTCCTGATTCCCTTGCCGCCCGCGGACAGGAGAGGGTAAAATTCCCTCAACCGTAATCCCGCTGGCTTCCCATGCACCGATTGTTTCAGACACCACCGCAGAAAGATATTCTTCCGGTACAATTCCATCAAACCAGTCGGGGGGGTCGACCCATTCAAACTGCGGTTTCAGGAGCACGACACCCCAACCGAGACGGCACAGCGGCAAAATCGTTTGAATCGGTTTTAATGAGGATCGAAACGAAAGATCCATGCAAAAGGCATCCGGCCGGGGATCGTAGCTGCGCGGTTGCATAATGTTACAGCGTTCCCACACCTGTACACGCGGGTCGATACGCAGACGATAATCAAGCTGATTGTATCCGACATCTACTGCATGAACTAATCCGGCTCCATGCTCAAGCAAGCAGGCTGTAAACCCGCCGGTGCTTGCCCCGGCATCAAGCCATACCAGTCCTTCAACAGGCAGGCTCCATTCATCCAGAGCAGCCTGAAGCTTGTATCTCCCTCGTCCGCCGGACGCCGCAGGGTCACCATGAACAGTAATCTGCGCAGAAACGGGAACACGCTCGGCGCCGGAACGCTGTACCTCCCCGTTCACGCGGACATCACCAGTCGCCAGCAGCGCAAACAGCTGGTCCTTGGACAGATGAGGAAACCTGCTTCGCAGCAGTTCCCGCAGCGGTTTCCTTGATTCTCCCGGAGTCTTTCCGGCAGGTGTCATACCACCGATACCTCACGAATCCGCTCGATAGATACGGCCTTGCCGGTTTCAGACGATACCCGCACAATCAACCCCTGCATTAAGGCCGGCGCATCCACAACCGAGTTCTTGTGCGGAACCAGTGTAACACTTCTCTGAATACTCACCCGGGGATCGAAGCCGATCACACTATCCTCAGGTCCGGTCGCCCCGATGTCGGTAATAAAGGCAGTTCCTTTCGGGAATATCCGCTCGTCTGAGGTTTGTATATGAGTATGTGTTCCGTACACGAGACTGACTTTGCCATCCAGCATCAGCGCAAGCGCCTCTTTCTCTTCAGCAGCCTCGGCATGAAAATCAACTATAGTAATGACGGTTTTTGACAGTTCCTTCTTGCAGAGATCCCGCATCTTGCGGAAGGGACAATCTATATCCGCCATCCGACGGCGTCCCTGCAAATTCACCACTGCAACAGGGGTATTCCTGACCACAAAACCGGCGATTCCCTGCCCGGGACATCCCTTTGGATAATTCACGGGTCGCAGTACGGGCTTTTCACCGGCGAGTACCTGCTCAATCGACTCGTGCTGCCAGATATGATTACCGCTGGTAACGACATCGGCCCCGGCCTTGAAAAGCTGCTCGGCAATCTCCGGCGAGATACCGAACCCGTCGTCGGCGTTTTCTCCATTCACGATGGTAAGATCGGCACGATGCGTACGCCGCAGTGCGGCCAAACCAGAAACGACCGCCCTCATTCCAGGGCGGCCGATAACATCCCCGAGTATCAGTCTTCCC
>CAZANF010000235.1:0-4680 GCA_964486425.1 uncultured Spirochaeta sp.
CGATTGCTGACAGGGTAATTGTCCAGCCAGGTTTTATCATCCGCAACCCCCCAGAAAGTGACGTTGCTTACCACATCGCTGTTTCGCATCAGCACCTGAAAGATCTCTCTGTAGCGCTCCGCCTGCAGTTCAAGCATCTCGTCGGTGGGTTCTCTCATCCGTGTAGAGGTATCTTCATGACGATACATCGAAAGATCGAGTTCGGTAATCTGCACCTCGAGCCCCAGATCCGCAAATCGCTGAATACCTCGTTCCAGGGTGTCTCCATCAGGATAGTAGATATTCCAGTGTCCCTGAAATCCAACACCGTGAATCGGAACCCCTTTTTCCAGCAAGTCGGATACCAGACGGTAGATTTTGTCCTGCTTCTGCGGATCCAGAGAGCTGTAATCGTTATAGAACAGCTTCGCGTCAGGAGCAATCTCATGCGCCATCCGGAAAGCCAGCTCTATGTAGTCGTCACCGATAATTGACAAATACGGAGAAGGACGAAGGAACTCGTTCGGATCGTCGGAGACAGCCTCGTTTACTACATCCCACACCTGTACCACATCCCCGTAGCGGGACACCATTTCGGTCATATAGTCCCGCAATCGTTCAAGCAGCTTCTCGCGGCCTACTTGACCACCGGTAGTGGAAAAAAACCATCCCGGTGTCTGCCGATGCCAAACAAAGGTATGCCCGCGCATCATCATCCCGTGCTCCCGGGCAAGATCGGCAATCTCATCGGCACCATAGCTGATCCAGGTATTCATGCGCGGGTTGATAACAGCCGGCTTCATTTCATTCTCTGCCGTAAGGCTGTTGAAGTGCTTCACTGTCAGATCGGCAGCCCCCATAACGGAAGAAGAGTTCAGCGCTACCCCGATAGGAAAGTGATCGGCATAGACCGACTTCAGTGTTTGTTCCTGCGGCGAATGACTTGCGCATCCCGCAAGCCCCAATACAAGTAACAGAACAACTGCAATATTTGTATTCTTTAACTTCATCTTGTATTCTCCTTGTAGTATACAAATACCATACCTTTCAGGATTTGTCGAATTTCAGTGTACTCCGCATGATTTGACCTCCTGACAAAGTCATGCTACCTTGTCGGTATGTTTCTCTCTCCAACCAACCTGTTCCATATTTCACGCTGAAGGAGTATTAATGAAGCCGCACCAACTATTCGAAACCGCCAGAGATTCAGACCATCGTCTGCAGCAGCTATCGCCGAAGCTGCGACAGGCGGATTCCCATGCTGCTGCAGCCTGCCGGATAATCCTGCGCCCGGAAATAACGCATCAAAAATGTCTCGGGTTCGGCGGGGCTCTGACCGAGTCCTCGGGTTATGTATTGTCCTCGTTGGCGCCGAAGGATAGAGACCGTGTCCTCGCCGCATTCTTCAGCCCCGAACACGGTCACGGATACCGCTTCGCACGTACTCACATAAACAGCTGTGATTTCTCGCTGGAAAACTGGGCCTGCATGGAAGAAAAAGACGAAACCCTGGAGAGCTTCTCGATGCAGCGGACAGATGCCTACCAGACTGGTCTGATTCAGGCGGCACAAGCGCACACCGGAAATAATCTGCAGCTCATGCTCAGCCCCTGGAGCCCTCCCGGCTGGATGAAAAGTAACAAGGAAATGAACAACGGCGGTGTCCTTCTGAAGGAGTACTACCCCCTGTGGGCTCGGTATATCGTGAAATTCATTACCGAACTTGACAAGCGCAGCATCCCCGTCTGGGCCATGAGCATACAGAACGAACCCGCTGCTGTGCAAACCTGGGATTCCTGTGTATGGACCGCCCATGAAGAAGCCGAGTTCGCGATCTCTCATCTGGCCCCGGCATTATCCGCCGCGGGTTATGACAAGATCAATATCTTTGTATGGGATCACAACCGGGATCTGCTGTGGCAGCGATTCAGAGACAGCATGTCGATTCCGGGAGCACAGAATGCCATCGCCGGGGCCGCATTTCACTGGTATTCCGGGGATCAGTACGAGCAGTTAAGCAAGGTTGCCGGACATTATCCGGATAAGCTGCTGGTTTTCACTGAAGGCTGTATTGAGGGAGGGCCGCGTCCGGGAGCCTGGTTCTCCGGAGAACGCTATGCGCATAATATTATCAATGATCTGAATCACGGCTGTCATGCATGGATCGACTGGAATATTGCCCTGGATATGCAAGGCGGACCCAACCATGTCGGGAACTACTGTGACGCTCCGGTGCTTGTCGATACCGTCCAGCGCACCGCTCAGTTTCAATCATCCTACTATTATATAGGACATTTCAGCCGCTTCATTCAACCCGGCGCCGTACGCATGGCATCCGAGCTTATCGGCGGGATGATACCTGCCAATGTCGACGGCCGCATGGGCAATACCATTGAATCAACTGCGTTCCGGAATCCTGACGGGAGTACCGCACTGGTACTCTGCAACCGAACCGAGGACGAGATTACCTACAGCATAGAAGCAAGCGGCAGCAGCGATATCCAGCATTTTAGCTGTCCCCCGCGCGCAATTCAGACCCTGATGCTCTACGAATAGCATAGTACACGGGGTTCTCCCTGCCTTGGCCATGAGAACCCCGTGCTGTTGCTGAATCAGCTCCAGACGTGGTTAGTTCCGTTCTATCAGAACAACCCCGTTAGTTCCAGCACTGAATGTCACCAGTCCATTCTCGACGATTGCCGAAGAACCGTCGTACCCGTTGAAAACCGGAGTGCCGTTTTCCCACAGACTACTTACATCCACCGTAACGCTGCCGGACGCACCGGTAACTATCGCTACCTTGTTTTCCCCCTGCACCCGGGTGAATGCATATCCATTACTGTGTCCGCTTATCTGTTGATGCCGACCAGCACCGACCGCAGCATTCCGGCGACGGAACTGTCCTAGTGCTTGATAATGCTGCAGGACCTGCTGATTCGTACTGTCCCAATTCATGAAAGAACGGGTGCCCTGATGACTGTCCGACCCGGTCGCACCGAAAGGTCGCGCTGTTTCATCACCATAAAAAATCTGGACCCCTCCGGGTGCTAACAGCAGATTTGTGGCACCCCGAATGAGCTGCTCACGGTCATACAGCAAGGTATCATGCTGGCTGATGTAACTGAGCACATTCCAGTCGCCGCTGTTAATGGAGTCTGCATACAATGCATAGGTTGATTCCATCTGTGTCGGAGAATTATACGCCGGTCCACCGCCATGCTGTCCCTGAAAGGTAAAGTTGATGACTGAATCAAAGCCACCGTCGGTATGATAATTGGATTGATTCACCCCATGCCCCCATACCTCGCCGGTCATCCAGAAGTCGTCCTGCCAATCAGCACCCGGTGCACCGGAATTATTCCTGCGCCAGGTATGCAGCGCTTCATTTGCTGCCTGCTTGAGCTGACTCCACCTCCACATATCCACATGCTGTGCGGTATCAACCCGGAAACCATCAATTCCGAACTCCTCTACCCACGCAGCCAGCCATTTCACATGGTAATCTGCCGGAGAAATACCGAGATCCTGACGCAGGTCATACGCCGCCGGCAGTATCCAGTTTGTATATGCAGAACCGGACTCCTGCGACCACTTTGTCTGCAGCAGCGGCGAGAGACCGACATCGTGACTGGTTTCAGTTTTAAAGTCAGGCAGATAGGCGAGATTCATGGAGAGCTTGTCACCGTCCCCGGACTGATACCCAGGCAGTCCCGCACGTATCCAGTCGGGTCCCCAATAGCCTTCCCATTTTGACGAGTCGTCATAGTTAAAGGAACCATCGTCATTATATGCAAACCAGCTTTGTCCGTTGCCCGGCTGCCAGTTCAAGGCCTCCTGCAGGCTCAAGTCGGTTCCATAGCCATATTGTGCTCCATCAGCGAGGGTTGGATAACCGGGATGATTCATAACTACATCAAGAATTACCCGTATCCCCTGTTCATGAGCGGTATCCACAAAGGTGCGCATCTGTTCGACTGTGCCGATGTTCTGATCCATCATAGTGTAGTCCAGGGCGTAATAGCCATGGTAGGCATAGTGGGCAAAGTCTCCGTCACTTCCCCCTCCTACGAATCCATGTGCCTGCTCATATGGTGCGGTAATCCATATCGCCGATACACCGAGGTCTGCAAAATATCCTTCATTCAGTTTCTGCGTCATTCCGGCAATATCGCCGCCCTGAAAGGTTCCGACGCTGGATCCCGTCGCGTCCACACTCGGTCGGCCATAGGAATTGTTGTTGCTTGAATCACCATCCAGAAATCTGTCTACCATGGTGAAATAGACTGTTACGTTATCCCAGCTGAAATCCGAGGGGGCCGGATCCACCGGTTCTACAGGATCTACCGGATCCACCGGTTCTACAGGGTCTACCGGGTCGCTGGGATCACGATCCAGCCAGTTCCCGCTCTGATACCACCACTCACCGCTTTCTCTGTCAAGATCCGGTGTTTGACCGCTTCCGTTGTTGCTGAAGATGAGGTTTATGCTTTCTGCCTCGGTAAACTCAAAATACTTCCAGCCGGAGGAATGCTCCAGCAGCTCGACTCCCGGCCATTCCGGAACCTGAACAGACGGAATTGCATCCCAGAAGTATATATGGGAAAAGTCCTTTGTATACACGCGTATACCCTCAGTCGGTTCTGGATCAGGGCCAGGCTCGGGGGAGGGCTCAACAAGTTCCCAGCTGCCGTCATACCTGGC
>CAZANF010000236.1:0-4672 GCA_964486425.1 uncultured Spirochaeta sp.
CCCGTGTAGCTGTAACATGCAGCTCCTCAGGCTGTATCTCGCGCTGCAGGGACTCTCGCTGAACCCGGGTCTTGCGCTGCAGATTCTCCATGATACGATCGGCTGCGGTCAGGGCCGTTCCACTGGGGCTGTCTTTTTTATGCCGATGATGAAACTCATGCATCAGCATATCATATTGCGGAAAACGGTTTACCAGTCGGGCGAGCTGTTCAGTCATTGCAAAGAAGAGATTTGCGCCAACCGAGAAGTTGCTGCCGTACAGCAGTGTGGCATTTTTCTGCTCAATAAGGGTGCGGATTCCGGGGCGCTCTGCATCACATCCGGTGGTCCCGATAACCGCAGCAACCCCTGCCTCCGCATATGCATGAATATTGTCGATGACCCCATCGGGAAACGAGAAGTCGATGACGGTATCCGCCAGGGCAAGATCCGCCTCGGCAGTGTTGTTCGCCCGGGTGGTGCCGTCGGGTAGCGGTTCAGCGGACGGGTCGACAATGAGCGGGATGCTGTGCCCGCGTTCGAGGCAGATTTCGCGTATCAGTTTACCCATACGGCCGAAACCGACAATGCCAATCTTCATTCCAAGCTCCTTATCCTATTTGACCGCAGCTGCCTGTGCCAGTGTTGCAGCGCTGGTGTTGATTATGTCCTCGATTGAACACCCGCGGGAGAGATCGCTTACCGGTTTGGCAAATCCCTGCAGGAACGGTCCATAGGCATCTGCCCCGGCCAATCGCTGTACCAGCTTGTAGCCTATGTTGCCGGCCGCCAGATTGGGGAAAACCAGCACGTTCGCCCGGCCGCCCACCTGAGAATCGGGAGCCTTTTTTGCGGATACCGACTGCACCAGGGCTGCATCGGCCTGCATCTCGCCGTCTACCTTCAGGTCGGGATGCCGCTGCCTGACTATCGACAGCGCTTCGCGGACCTTGTCCACCTCTGCGTGATCGGCCGAACCCTTGGTGGAGAAGCTGAGCATGGCAACCAGCGGTTCGGTATCCAGAAAGTCCCGGCAGCTCCGGGCTGCAGCGGCAGCAATCTCGGCAAGCTGTTCGGCGGTTGGAACAGGGATTGTCGCACAGTCGGAGAAAATGAGCAGTCCATCAGTTCCGAATTGTGCAGAATGCGTATCCATTACAAAACAGGACGAGGCCGATGTAACCCCCGGCGCTGTCTTGATAATAGTGAAGGCGGATTTCAGCACCGCCCCGGTGGTATTTTCCGCACCGGCAACCATCGCGTGACCTTGACCCATGCGGACCATCATAGCACCGTAGTTGAGCGGCTGCAGAATCTGTTCGGCGGCTTGCTGTTCGGTCAGACCCTTGTGCTTTCTCAGTTCGTAGAATTCCCTGGCATATCCTGCGCGATGCTCATCGGACTCAGGGTGAATCAATGAGATACCCTGTAAATCTACTTCTGCTGATTCGGCGGCTCGCTGAATCTCGTCGCTGCTTCCGAGCAGAAAGATTCTCCTGGCCAGCTTCCTGTCCAGAAGTTGCCGGGCGGCCGCGATGGTGCGAGGTTCTGTGCCTTCCGGCAGTACCAGGCTCCCTTGAAATTTCTGTGCGCTTGTGTGCATCTTTTCAATAAAATTCATTGTATACCTCGCGATTAGTATAACAGGGACGCGATTTGATTGCCAGGTTTGATGTGATCAGGTAGTATCTATGCATGCAAATTGGGGTACTGGGACTAGGCAGATTCGGGCGATTTTGGGCTGAGCTTCTCCTGCAGCAGGCAGATGCGGTATACGCGTGGAATCGCACCCCGCGGGAGCTTCCGCACGGGGTGCAGCCGCTTACCGACGATATCTATGAGCGTCTGGATATTGTTTTCTTATGCACCAGTATTGCCTCGGTACGTGATATCGCTCGTTATATCGCCCCGCGATTGCACCCGCACACCATTGTTGCGGATACATGTTCGGTTAAAATGCAGCCGGTTGCGGATTTGATTGCCGAGCTGCCGCGTGAGAATCCGATTCTCGGTACCCATCCCATGTTCGGTCCAGACTCGGCCGGGAACGGGGTAGAGGGACTGCCCCTCGTGCTTTCGCCGGTCAGGCTGGAGCCGGAGGCAATGACCGCTGTACAGAATTTCTTTATGGAATATCGCATGAATATCCTGCATATGTCTCCCGAGGAGCATGACCGGGAGGCTGCGTATACCCAGGGAATCACCCACTTCATTGGTCGGGTACTGAAGGACCTTGAACTGCGGCCAAGTCCGATAGCGACCCTGGGGTATACCCGGCTGCTGCAGGTTATGGAACAGACATGCAACGATCCGTGGAGTCTGTTTATGGACCTGCAGCAGCGAAATCCGTATACCGCAGACATGCGCAGCAAAATCAAGCAATCTCTGGATAAATTTTTGTTTCTGCTGGAAAATGACTAGATTGACAGCTGTAACCGGTTTGTATACCATGGATGTAATGTCTGATTTACGTGTACGCAATATAGATGAGGATGAGATTGATACTGTGCTCGGTGCCGATGTCGAGTTCGAGGGTGATCTTGTGTTTGATCAGCTGGTTCTGATTAAAGGGCGCATAAACGGTGATCTTCGTTCATCCAGTGATGTTTTTATTAGTGCTGCGGCCGAGGTTGAAGCCTCTCTGGAGGCGCAGGTTATATCGGTAAAGGGCATGCTGCATGGCGATGTTCATGCAATTCGCCGCCTGGAGCTTTTCTCTACGGGGCAGGTAAAGGGCAGCATTCGAACCCCCGACATGATTATGCAAAGCGGTGCAAAATTCAACGGCACCTGCCGGATGGACGTTGACACCAGCCGCGATATTGCAGCCGGCGAGGAAGCATAACAGATGCAACGGATGCTCGGGCGCTCGTATATACCAGCTCTTTGTCTGTTGATCAGTCTCGCAGGGGTTTCGGGTATTTCCGCCCAGGAGGATAGAGATGCCCTTGTCGAGTACCGGCGAGGCAATTATCAGACTGCTGTAGAGATAACTACCGAAGAGATTCAGGATAACCCCAATCGCTTGGATGCCTACGTTGTGCTTGGCTGGAGCCTGCTGGCACTGAACCGTCCGGAAGAGGCACGAGAGCGAGCCGAACGGGCATTGCGGCTGAACCGCCGGGATGCACGTGTATTGCATATTCTCGGGGAATCACATTACCGTTTGGAGAATTACGAGCAGGCCATTCAGTATCTGCAGGAATACATTGCAGTGAATCCGCAGGGAAGTCTGCGGGCTCAGGTCTATTTTTTTCTGGGCGATATCTTCTACCGCATAGGGGAGTATCATCATGCCGATATTGCGCTTACGGCTGCGGTAACCTATTCGGATCTTGTGCCGCGATGGTGGGCTTTGCTCGGGCAGGCTCGTGAGGAGGCCGGTAATCTCCAGCAGGCGCGTGTTGCATACGAGCAGGCGCTGGAACTGCAGCCTGATTTTTCAGAGGCGCAAAACGGTCTGGATAGACTGTCGCAGTAGTACATCGGGGCAAATGGTCCAGGTAAAATAGATTGACAGTGTTGTTCTGAATCTCTCTTCGTGACGGTGTCACGCAGGCATCTTTTAGGTGTTATACTTAGTGGAGCGTGAATCTATATGTACCTGAGGCTGAATACCTTTCATATAAAACGGGCGAGAAACCTGGCAATAGCTGTTTGCATACTGCTGTCGGTCGGGGTAGCCGCAAACGAAGAAAAAATACTCTATCATCATGAGTTAACCCCGCGATTTCCTGCGGTAAACGGGCAGGGCGGCGCGATCGCCTTGCAGTCCGGCATGCCCTCTTTGTTCGGAAATCCGGCTGCCTCGGTCGGCGGCGAAAGCGGGCTGCATTTTGTTCAGGCTCAAGGGTGGTCAACGGTGCATCCCTCAGCCCTGTATTCTGCCTGGGAGTCAACAGCAGGGCAGGAGGAACGGATGGCTTCCATGCTAATGGAGCTGGGGCCTGAGTTTGGTGCCGGGAACCTGGGCGGCGGGGTGTCTGCTGGAATCGCCCGAACCGGCAGCGGCCTTAATGCAGGATTGCTTCTGGTCTCTGAGCTCCAGCTTTCCGGTGGCTACCCGGACGAGGTATCCGGGACCCTGGGGTATCAGATATCGGGGCATTTCGGCTGGACACAGCCGCTGGTGTTTCTGGGCAGCAAGTGGTCGATTGGGGTTCAGGTACGCCCGGTTATCCGCACGCATAGCCCTGTTGCTTCGGATGATTTTTTGGAGATTGAAAACGGTACTCCGGCTCCCCGCCAGGACGGGGTGGATGACCTGATAACCCTTAACGGTACCGCTCTGGCTGTCGATGCAGGTATCATGTGGGAAAGGGGCTCGCTGTCGGCTGCAGCTTACGGACGCAACATCTTTTCCTCACCGCTTGATTATACGGTGAATTATTTCTCTGCGGTCCGTGAAGGACTTTTGGAGCAGTTCGGTGTACCTACACAGAGTCGGGCGGATGGAGACGCCGTTTCCAGGTATCTTGACAATACAGAATACCGGATGCCGGCTGTTTTCGGGGTTGGTGCACAGTACGCTCCGTTTTCTGCAGAGCCGGGCACACCAATTGCTCCTTCCTTTCAGGCCGAGTATCGCATCAGCGTGGATTCTCACGAATATGACCCATTATACGGCTTTCATCTGGGCGCCCAGGTTGAGCTGCTGCAGTTTCTCCTCCCCCGGGGTGGGTTCGGGCATGGG
>CAZANF010000237.1:0-4614 GCA_964486425.1 uncultured Spirochaeta sp.
GCCACAACAGCCCGATAACAATCATTGAAAGGAAATGGGGTAAAAAGACCATGGACTGGAAAAAGCTTTGAGCCTTAACCTTTTTTCGATACAAGAGATATGCCAGCATGAACCCGATGGGGATCTGACCGAATACCGATACAGCTACAACAACCATGTTGTTTCTAAATGCGTGCCAGAACATGGGATCCTGCATCATTTTTGCATAATGCATTAACCCGATAAAGTTCCATTCCCCTCCTCGGTTGGGATTATAGTCGGTAAAACTGAGCCATATAGCATGGATTATCGGGTAGGCGATTATCAGTAGATATACGATCATCCCGGGAAGCACCATCCATATGAACGCTGCAAGGTTTTTCTTTTTGTTCACGTTATTCTCCTAAGAAAAACCCCGGGGAAGGAAAAACCCGCCCCGGGGAATGTACTACTCCAGATATAATCTGAATTAGTTGCGGAGCAGTTCTTCAACTTCCTCGGCAACAGCCTCCGGGCTGGAATCTCCGGAAGCAATTCTCTGCATACCAGAGTTCAGTGCATCATTTGGAGATCCTGCAAGGAAAGCATCGATTACATCGGTGGTCTGTGCAGTCTGAGCCAGTTCAACCTTCTGACGGTTGATATCCGTCAGTCCTTCCGGTACTTCAAAATCCTTGAGGATCGGAGCAACGATAGCACCGTCCAGCAATCGCTGGGTAGTTTCTTCGTGGCTGTAGAAGTAGTTCAGGAACTTGAGCGCTGCATCACGTACTGCTGGATCTTCCGCACCCTCTGCGGTAAGACCGTAGCCAACCTGGATAGCGGCTGCAACAGAACCGGCAGTGTCTTCCGATTCGCCGGGCAGGGCCGGAAGCGGCATCATAACGGTGTTGGCAGCGATCTCGGCTGATGCGCTCTCAATGTCACCAGCAATCCACTGTCCCTGGATCATAGCAAGAGACTGACCGTTGGTGTAGTTCGCCGTGTTTGCACCGTAGTCGGTGAGTACTGCGTTAGAGATGAGTACGCCATCTTCAATCATGCGTTCTACCCATGCAAGTGAATCTACGAAAACCTGATCGGTAAAGCTGTATTCGCCGTCGACAGCCTTGCTGACCCACTGAGGATCACCGGACATGCGGGCAACAATAGTAGACATGAAGCAGCTTCCCCATGCCCATCCGTCGGCACCGTTAATGGAGATTACATCCAGTCCGGCTTCACGTGCATCGGGTACAATTGCCAGCCAGTCTTCGTATGTTTCCGGCAGATCGTGTCCCAGGGAGTTAACCAGTTCTTCGTTTACAAACAGGACGGTGGTGATGTTGCTTGTTCCAAGCGGGATCTGCACAACCTCACCGTCAGGGCCCATCGGCGGGATCAGATCCATGTCATAGTAATCGGTATCTATCCATTCGCGATGATCAACCTGCTGGTTTGCTTCCTGCCAGGGCAGTCCCCAGCGTGCGTCTGCACCCATGTAGGCAAGGTCCGGTACCTGGCCGGAAGCCAGACGTGCGGTTACCTTCTGATGGTATGCTTCGTCGTACAGCAGCTCGTATTCAATATCAATATTCGGATTCTCGGCTTCGAACTCCTCTACAATTCGAACCCAGTTTACCCCTTCGGCGTTTGAGTTGTCCCCATAGGCCATTGTATCTACAACAACCTTTCCGCCTGCTTCCTGATCACCGCCGGCAAATGCAAGCCCTGCAACAGCGATAAAAGCGATTGCAATAACTGCAATTCTACCTTTTCTCATAAAAACCTCCTCAAAAGTTTCCGGACACACATATAATAGATTTATGTATGTCCGCTTTGTCTTATCAGCCGCCTATCCACGGCTGAAAAACCCGTTGTCACACAATAATGCATCACTATTGTTGTTTCTGTTATTTATTGCGCTTTCCAACTAATGGAATCTTATACGCATATCTTGGAAGTTGTCAAACAAAATTTTTCGTTTTCCCGGAAGAAGGGTGGAATATGCTAAATCACAGCTGGACTGCCTTGACCTCTGTTCCATCAGCCTGCATTGTTAGGGGATTCATACACACAGATTTCATCTGAAGGAGCGAGATATGCATAAGACCGAGATTGATGGACTGCCTTTTCTGCCTGCACCCGGGCGTATTGAAATACAGGATGGTGAGCTGGCATCCGGAATCCATATCTCGGGGCCGCCGGAGTGGTTTGATCATCTGCCGCTGCTGGCACGGAGGTATAAACTGACTCCGGTTTCTGTATCCGGTGGTGCCCGGCTCCCCGCTTCTGATGACGCTGCTGTTCCCGGTAATGCTGCTGTTCCCGGGGGAGGCTGTACGGTGAAGATACAGGCGGAACAGGACATGCGCAGCGTTCGTGCAGAACTGTATTGTAAAGACCGCACTGGTGCAGCTCGTGCCGGGGGATTGATCATCCAGGCAATGTGGATGCTGCAGCATGGATATGACTGGGGCAGCGGAATTCTGCATATTCAGGATGCTCCTGCGTTTCCTGTACGGGGAATGCATCTGGACGTTGCCAGACACTTTTTCGATGCCGACACGGTTATGCGGATACTTGATTATTGTGCGATGGTCGGAATCAATCGTTTTCACTGGCATCTGACCGACGACCAGGGCTGGCGATTGCCGGTTGCCGGGTATCCCTCGCTTACGGAGAGCGGGGCTGCCTATACCGCCGCAGAGGTACAGCGGGTTGTCGCACATGCAGCGTCGCTTTCGATTACCCTGGTGCCGGAGATAGATCTCCCAGGCCATGTACAGGCCGTTCTTGCTGCTGTCCCGGAGCTGGTTTCCGGGGATATCAAGGGTGAAACTCCTGCCGAGCCCTGGGGAGACTATGGAATCAATCCCTGGGCGCTCAGTCCGTTTAATCCGATGACCTGGGTATTTATCGATCGCGTGCTCAAGGAAACCGCTTCCCTGTTTCAGACCTCACGGATACACCTGGGTGGAGATGAATGCCTTGGGCTGAACTGGCAGTCGGATCCATTCTGCCTGGAGTGGGCTCGGGAGCAGGGTCTGCCGGAGTTTCCCATGGAGTTCGATGATATCCAAATCTGGGAGCGGCATCCGGCGCGGCGGGCAATCTACCGCGAGTTTATTCAACGTCTGCTGCATCTGGCTGAAAAGAGGGGGTATGAACTGGAGCTGTGGGACGATGTGCTGGAAACAATACGCGGTAAAGAGGGAGAGCGGCTGCCGGCACAGCTGCTCTGCTGGCATGCTGAAGCCGGGCAGCAGGAGCG
Source organism: uncultured Spirochaeta sp. (assembly GCA_964486425.1). Taxonomy (GTDB): domain Bacteria; phylum Spirochaetota; class Spirochaetia; order DSM-27196; family DSM-8902; genus Spirochaeta_B. Next base: position 3,233 of record CAZANF010000237.1, read on the forward strand.
AGCCCGGAAAACAGGGGTTCCCTGGATTGCATGTCCCGAGGATACGGTGTACTTCGACCATGCGCAGAGCGATCAAGCCGGGGAACCGGGACCGGTGCATTTCAGCCCGAATCCGATTAACCTGACGGATGTTCTGGCCTGGATCCCGCCCGAAGACGCGAGCGGGGTGCAGTGCTGCCTGTGGACGGAGGCGGTAACCAGTGTATCACGCCTGGAGTTTATGCTCTTCCCGCGGCTGTGGGGATTTGCCGAGGCTGCGTGGTCGGGAGGCGCTGTTTCCCGTCGGGAGGAAGTTGCTCGCAGGGTAGAGGTATGGACAAAATTCCATCAACAGCTGGGAATCACTGTTCGCCCGCAAGGCTTCGTCCCATAAACAGCAGACGCATATCATTCTCGGGAACCTCCATTACGGTTTCGAACCCGACTGCCTGGTAAAAGCCGGCATTGCCGGCTTTGGTGGTAGTGATCAGGTGCACTCCGGGAATGTCCTCAGCCCTGAGATCCCTGCAGTAGGCCGCAATAAGCTTGCGTCCGATGCTTCGACCCTGTGCTTGAGGCAGTACATTGATGTGCAGGTGTGCCGGATAGGCATCGAATAATTGGCTGAACTGCTCCAGACCGGGGAAGTCGATTTCCCGTACTGCCTCCCGGGAATCCGGACAGCCCAGCAGGTATCCCAGAATTCCTTCCTCCTCACGAGCGGTATAGACCCATTCAGGATAGCGGCCTATATACTGGCCCGCCCATCGCTGGTAATACGCCTGGCGTTCGGCTTCGTCGGAGAAGCTCTTTTGCTGTGCCGTAAGAAAGAAGATGTTATCCAGTTCCCGGCGATATGCCTCTGAAAATCCGCGTTGTATCATGGCTGCTTCCTTTGTTCCAGTATGATGCCGGATTGAGAGATTATCAATGGAATACCGTTTTCCATTCTTGTGTGTTAGAATACAGGGAAAGTTTGTAAAGGCGGTGTGTTATGAAGGTACTATTTTTGGGCGGTAGCGGAATCATCAGTTCTGCCTGCAGTGCAGCAGCGGTACAGCATGGAATGGAGTTAACGGTGCTGAACCGGGGAAAAACCGGGCTTCGCAGCCTTCCTGACGAGGCGGAGCAGCTGCATGCCGATATGCGCAACCCCGGGGAGGTGCGTGCTGTACTGAAGGGCAGACGTTTTGATGCGGTAGTTCAATTTATGGGATTTGTACCGGAACATATTGAGCTCGATATATCCCTGTTTACCGGGGTAGCCGATCAATATGTGTTTATCAGTTCGGCATCAGCGTATCATACCCCTCCGCCTTCCTGGCCGGTTACGGAATCCACCCCGCTGTATAACCCGTACTGGGAATATTTCCGCAACCAGATAGCCTGCCAGGAACGCCTGG
>CAZANF010000238.1:0-4496 GCA_964486425.1 uncultured Spirochaeta sp.
TCGGGAGTGCCTGGGGTTTGTAAGTCCTGTTTGTATAAGGCTTGCCGTAAAGAAGACGACATACAGGATAACCGCCTGCAGCCGGTTCGGCGGTATTGATTGCGACATAAACCCCGGTGCAGCATCCCCGGCAAAGCTCAGGAATACAGCAAGGACGGCGATCCCTCCCTGAATGACCTCCCCGGTGCGTACACTGAACAGCGAGTTCTTTCGATCCATGCTGAACAGTAGGCATATCAGATATGCCAGGCAGAGGATGAGCAGCCAGCTCAGTTCCAGGCGTACCAGACTGAAGGTCGCCAGTACTCCCAGAATCATCCCGGCCAGTGAATCCATCCGACTGAGCCAGGCCGGCTTTGCGGCAAGATCAATCAGCCGCGGAACACCCCATGCAGCTACGGAAACAAGCAGCAGCAATGCAGCGATGAGCTCTGATCCATTGGAAAACAGAAAAATACCAACGGCCAGCAGAACCCAGGCCCCGGCTCTTGCCAATAGCGGGGACAGTCCCCGCAGCGGGGTATTGGGCAGCCAGGCAACTGCGAGTATCGGGAGCAGGCCGAGTATCAGCGCCGTCACGGCGCCGGCCGGTGAGGTGTGTACCGGTCCGACATGCCGGGCCAGGATGAATGCAAAGTAGGCAATCTCTCCCAGAAGCAGCTGTCGATTCCAGCCTCGACGAGCCGATGGTAGCAGTGATATCCAGCTCACGATGAGAGCAGCCCCAAGCGAGAGCCAGGTGGCGGGTGCAACCGCGAGCGCGGCAAGGCAAATTACGCTGTGAAACCCAAGCTGTGCGGCGAATCGGGTGCGTACTGCAAAATAGAGATTCATCGCAATGCCGCTCAGTATCAGGATATACCCCTGGAACCCGGAGTCAATCCAGCGCAGCCAGGGGACATTGGTGTGTGCAACCCTGGCCAAGAGTAACAGTGCTCCGGCCCAGGATCGCAGCCAGGCCCCAAGGTTGCGTCCCCATTCGGGCGCCGGCCGGTTTTCGTCTCCGCTGAGTAGCCTCTGTGCCGCAAGCAACAGCCCGGAGACTGCGCCGAGAAGCAGGAATCGCGGAAAAGGTATGGATGAAGGAGTTGATCCAGCCGGGTTGTGCTGATGCTGCGGCCTTGTCTTTTGCAGCTGCCGGCAGCACCCAGTCGCGTACAGCGAAATCTTTGGCAGCGTCACGCGCACTATCGGCAGCACCGCCGGGTTCAGCAGCACCATCCGTGGTACCGGCAGGTTCGACACCAGCACCGCCGGGTTCAGCAGCAGCCCTGTCGACCTGATTCACTGTATCCCGCTCCCGATATACAGGCGGCCCTTTTCCGTCTTCGGTTTGTAAGATGCTGGACAGGTCATTGTCGTCGTGTTAACGTACACATCAGGGGGTTCTGAATGAATTATGTTATAGGCCTTGATTTCGGCACCGATTCGGTCAGGGCGGTCGTTGTGGATGCATCCTCCGGGAAAACTGTCGGTCAGGCAGTGGAATACTATCCGCGCTGGGCAAAGGGGCTGTATTGCGATCCGGTACATAGCCGGTTTCGTCAGCATCCGTTGGACTACATCGAAAGCCTGGAGGCTGTGATTATCGCGGCACTGACGCAGTGTCCCGCCGGAAGCGGACAACATGTAAAAGGAATCTCGGTGGATACCACCGGCTCGACCCCGGTTTTTACCGATAAGGACGGAGTGCCGCTGGGGCTGCAGAAGGATCTGCAGGAAGATCCCGACGCCCTGTTTATTCTCTGGAAGGATCATACCAGCATTGCCGAGGCGGCGGAGATTAACCGACGTGCCGGCAGCTGTTCGGGGTCCTGTCCGACCAAGTATGTCGGCGGGATATACAGCTCGGAGTGGTTCTGGGCGAAGGCCCTGCATGTGCTGCGCAGCAACAAAACAATTGCCGAACGGGCTGTTTCAATGGTGGAGCACTGCGACTGGATCCCGGCATTGCTTACCGGTACGCAGGGGCTGCAGGAGCTCAAGCGCAGCCGCTGTGCCGCCGGACACAAGATACTCTGGCATCAGGAGTTCGGCGGCTATCCCGACAAGGATTTTTTCGCCGACATGCATCCGAAGCTGGGGGATCTGGTCGAGTCGCTGGGAACCGAAACCTGGACCTCCGATACCCCGGCCGGGGTTGTCTCGGCTGAATGGGCGCGGCGGCTTGGAATCTCAACCGACTGTGTGATCGGTGTCGGTGCCTTTGATGCCCACATGGGCGCCGTCGGTGCCGGTGTCGGGGCGTATCAGCTGGCCAAGGTAATCGGCACCAGCACCTGTGATGTGCTGGTTGCGCCTCCTCCGTCGGGAGACGAGACGGTGGTGCGCGGGATATGCGGGCAGGTGGACGGCTCGGTTATTCCCGGCATGATCGGGTATGAGGCCGGGCAGTCTGCTTTCGGGGATGCCTATGCCTGGTTCAAGAACCTGCTCATGTGGCCGCTGACCCTGCTGCAGAATGCATCGGAATCCGAATCCGGTGTGCAGGATCCGGAGCAGCTGCAGCTGTATTTCGACAGCAAAATCCTGCCCGGCCTGGAGTCCGAAAGCCTGAAAGTGGATCCCGCCTCGAGCGGTGTGCTGGCACTGGACTGGCTGAACGGCAGAAGAACCCCGGATGCCGACCAGTCGCTGCGCGGGGGGGTCATGGGGCTGAAACTGGGAACCGATGCGCCGCGCATGTACCGGGCACTGGTGGAGGCAACGGCCTACGGCGCCCGGGCCATCACCGAGCGGTTCCAGGAACAGGGAATCGATATACAGTCCGTGGTTGCGCTCGGGGGCATTTCGCAGAAGTCGGCGTTTGTCATGCAGACGGTGGCGGATGTCCTCAATATGGAGATCGAGGTGAGTGCGGCCGAACAGGCCGGGGCATTGGGCGCGGCAATGTTTGCTGCTACCGCTGCCGGGTTGTATGACACCGTGCAGGAAGCGCAAAAGGCTATGTCGGCCGGTGTGCTGAAAACCTACACCCCGGATCCCGGGAAGGCGCGTGTGTACGACGGGTTGTACCGGAAATACAAGGAATTCGGTGCTTTGGAAGAAAGGTTTGCGAAGGAGCAATAACAATGGCGAAACATATCTACGAGAACAAGCAAGTATGGTTTATTACCGGCAGTCAGGATCTGTATGGGGATGAAACCCTGCAGCAGGTTGCCGATCACTCGAAAAAAATGGTTGAGAAGCTCAATGACGCGGGGGGTCTTCCGGTGCAGCTGGTCTGGAAGCCGGTCGTGCTTACCAGTGCCGGAATTGCGGATACCATGACCGAGGCCAACTCCAGTACGGAATGTATCGGGGTAATCACCTGGATGCACACCTTCTCCCCGGCCAAGATGTGGATACGCGGGCTCACGATCCTGAGCAAGCCGCTGCTGCACCTGCACACGCAGTTTAACCGCGACATCCCGTGGGAAAGCATCGACATGGATTTCATGAATCTGAACCAGAGCGCCCATGGAGACCGGGAGTACGGGTATGTAGGTGCCCGCCTGGGGATCAAACGACGCGTGGTTGCCGGGTACTGGCAGGATCCTGCTGTACAGCAGGAAGTGAGTACCTGGATGCGGGCTGCTGCCGGATGGCACGAATCAAACAACCTGCGTATTGCCCGGTTCGGGGACAATATGAGAAGCGTAGCGGTCACCGAAGGGGACAAGGTCGAGGTTCAGATAGCCCTCGGTATTCAGGTGGATGGATACGGGGTTGGTGATCTGGTCGCCGTGTGTGATGCCGTGCCGGATGCCGAGGTACAGGGCCTTGTCGCGGAATATCAGAAACTGTACAGCTTTTCTCCGGAGCTGCTGGGAAACAAGGATGCAATGCAGGCGGTTGCCGAGCAGGCCCGCATCGAACTGGGCTTACGGTCCTTCCTGGATGCCGGCGGATACAAGGGCTTCACCACTACCTTTGAAAACCTGCATGGTCTGCCGCAGCTACCCGGGCTTGCGGTGCAGCGCCTCATGGCGGACGGCTATGGCTTCGGTGCCGAAGGCGACTGGAAGCATTCTGCACCGGTGCCGATTGTCTAGGTCATGGATGCCGGAATTCCCGGCGGCAGTAGTTTCATGGTGGACTAAACCTATCACATGGACCCGAACAACTCGATGGTGCTCGGGGCTCACATGCTGGAGATCTGCCCGAGCATTGCGGCTGCGGATACAAAGCCCGCAATGCAGGTGCATCCCCTGGGGATCGGCGGCAAAAAGGATCCTGCTCGCCTGGTGTTCGACGGCGACGGCGGAAAGGCCGTGAATGTGTCACTGGTAGATATGGGAAATCGACTGCGTCTGATTGTGAATGAGGTAGAGGCCCAGCGGCCGACGAAAAAGATGCCGAACCTGCCTGTTGCCCGGGTGCTGTGGAAGCCGCAGCCTGATTTCAAGACCGGACTGGAGGGCTGGATTCTAGCCGGAGGCGCGCATCATACCGCCTTCAGTACGGCAATCTCTGCGCAGCATATCGCCGACTTTGCCGAAATGGCAGGTGTTGAA
>CAZANF010000239.1:0-4480 GCA_964486425.1 uncultured Spirochaeta sp.
AAGCGGTCATCCCTTTTCACAATATGTCGGTGCACATCTGAATCGCTTTCCCACAATAGACACCTCGGGAGGAAATGTAACTCACGCTGCAGTTTCACTTGCCCATTCCCTGGGTGCAGCATCAATAAAGATTTTTGGTGCGGATTACGGGTATCCGAATGGAAAAACCTATGCCCGTGACACATATCTGTTTTCCTACTATCGATCAAAGGAATCCCGGCTGCACTCCTCTGAATCAAAACTTGCCGATTTTGTATTTGAATCGACGAAGCTGAAGCGGTATCAGCTGCAAAAGGAAATAATGTACACCACGCCGACCCTGGAGGGATATCGAAACCGGATTGTTCAGCTAGCCGGTGAAATTCCTGCTGCAATTTCAAGCGAATCGCGGTATGGCCCGCAGTTTAACGCCCCCTCCAAAGCCCCACCGCAGGAGATAACCCTGTTGAACTGGCGTGCAGGACTATATGACTGGAAGGAATTCCTGCAGGACTATGGAGAGCGTCTTACTCAGCTTGAAATACCGCAAGGAGATCTGACCAGATTTTTTACCAATCAGAGCAGAGAATCCCTCGAGTTATGGCTGACTATTTTTCCCACCGCATCCCACTTCCGGTATCTTGCCGATTCCAGCGAGGGCGGCGGAAGCCTCCTGAGACGAACCCGTGACTGGACGGTACGCGAGGTTCAAAAAACCCTGGCCGCAAATCGGAGCATGTAAGCAAAGAGTGGATTTTTTTTTAATACCGGTTATACTTGAAAACATGAGGATTCGCTCCGCAACTGTTTTTGCCGGCATCACTGTCTGCTTCATTGGAATAGCTGTCATCGGTCCCATCTGGATAATTGGTGCCCAACGTTACCAGGTTATACAGGATGGTGAAATCTCGTACGCCGAGTTTGCTGCTGCATGGGATAACTATTTTCATTCTGTCGATGAGGATGTATTCTCCCGGTATTCAGATTTCATGACCTGGTTTGACAGATTCATCCGCAGCAATCCCTCCATCCATTCAATCAAGGTAAGTGAGCCCGGACAACCCCCGGTGTTCCGTTGGAGCCGTACTGAACAGGCATTGCATGAAGTACGTCGGGCTTCTTTCTCCTTTTCCCAGGTATCATTCCTGCAGCAGGAAGGACTGCTGCAGGTTGAGATGGAACAGGATACCATTCACCACAGCAGCATCCTTCAAGGTTTGCAGTTTATCGGCTACACCACAGCCGGATACACCGGATTTCTGCTTGTATTCTTTCTTGGCGGCATTTTACCTCGCCCGGGAAGAAGGGGGGCAGTTCTCTCCGGCAATACGTCGGTCACTGCAGAAAGCAGCAATGAGCAGGACCAGGTCGATGAATATCAGGAGACTCACACCGACGCTGACCCTGTTCCGGAAGCAGAAGAAGAGATTATATACTCCGCCCCGCCATCTGAACTGGAACAGCTCATTCTGCGCCTGCAAACCGAATTGAATCTGTCGGCTGAGCAGGAAAAGGATGTCAGCTTACTGCTGCTGCATCTGTTTCCTGTTGAAGGAACACCGGCCGACAGCTGGCTTCTCGAGCGGTTCCTGTATCGGGATCTGCTGTTTTCACTAGGAGAAGACCTGTATGCAGTCATTCTGCCGGATACCGATATTCAACAAGGTCTCCGTGAGGCACGACGTACGGTGGAACAGTGGCCGGAAACCGCCATGGCTGGAGTAACATCCCGAACCGGCCGTCTCCTGGAAGCCCAGCGTTTTATCAAGGAAGCCCGAGGCTCCCTGAGGCAAGCCCACGCAACGGAGGAAAACGTAGTCGGCTTTCAACCGGATCCGCAGCAGTACCGGCGATTTATCGCGCGATCCCTGCAATCATCCGGTTAACGCTTTTTACGGAAATAGGTAAACAACCCGAAAAGCAGCACCGCTAATGGAACAAGAACCATGTTCAGCAGCCGGGCAAACCCGGCATGGAACTGAAAAACCGCAGGATTTTCGATTGCATTCAGGCGCATGCTGCGTCGGCCGCGTGTCCGCATTCGCATTAATTCCGGTTCGTTCGCAAGCCAATCCGCCGCATTCAGCATTAACCCGGCATTGTAGCTGCTGTCGGTAAAATTCATAAGATCGCTGGAAAAGTCGGCATCGCCGAAGACCAGCAATCGAGCAGGCTGCAGTTCTTCTGAAGCCTGATACAGCGGCGTGAACCTGCCGCTTACCTCGCCGGCTACCAGGAAGCGTCCATCTTGTTCATCTGCTGCAGCCCTGGAGGCTATGGCTTGCTGCGGATCGACGGCAAAGTTATCGCGCAGAATCCAGGAATCCTGACTGGTGTGAATCAAGGGTGTTACCTCGCGATCTACTCCCGGCATTAAAATGATCGGGCTGGGCCAGTACAGATCCAGACCAGCGAAACGGGCCGTAAGGGGATGATCAGGATTCACGGTATTTGTTTCTATCTGTATCCAGTGAGGATACGGCTCATACGACTGAAATTGAGTAGTACCGGCGATATCCTGAACAGGTATTCTTCTGTTTCGGCCATCCAGTACCAGCGCTGGCTCCATGAGCACACCGTGATGAGCCAGCCATGCAAGTGCGGGATGTTCCTCCGACATGGGAAGCGGGGATAATTGAGCCTCAAGATCAATCTCGACCGGATCCACAGCAACCAGCAGGTTACCACCTTCTACCAGGTACTCTTCGACCGGGCGCAGATCATCCTCAGACAGCTGCATTCCACCGATAAGAAAAACCGCATCGAGATCCTCGGAAATCGCTTCACCGCGAGACAGGTTCTGCAAACGGTAACGCCCCTGCAGCTGCTGCACCATATTCCGGTGTGCCGACTCAAGGCTTAATCCATCACTGCCGAACACCACCCCGATAGCAGGCATTTCACCGCCGGTTACCTGTTCGATGGCGGTTGTTATCCTGTATTCCACATCCGCCGGTTCGAAGATAAGGGGAATTGCGACCTCATTCTCGCGATACGACACAACAATTCCTGAGTACACAGTGGCGATGCTGGCCTGACTGTCTTCAACAATTTCAATCTGCTGCGGTTGAATTCCCGAACTGCGGGCCTGCCGGGCGGTTTCGGCAGCATCCGGATCGATCCGCTCAAGCCGGATCTTACCGCCGCTGTACGAGGCATACTCCTCCAGCAAATCATAAATCTCCTGGGGTACCGGACTCAGGGAATCCAGGCGAGAAGAGGCAAAATAGCGTATGGTAACGATATCCGGAAGGCTGCTGCTCAGTTCGCGGGAATGAGCAGAGATTGTGTATATGCGATCCGATGTTAGGTCGAACCGGTGATACCGGTATTGCGAGCCGACTGCGGCAGCAACCAGCACGAGACTGCCCAGTAGCATACCCGTTATCTGACGCCGGATGTGACGTTGACGATTGGTAACATGCATATGAGCCTACCTCCACTTCTGCAAAACAAGAATTTTGATATTCAGGAACAAGGCGGCTGTTACCAGCACGATAAAGTACACCAGGGCGCGGGTATCAATAACCCCTTTTATCATTGATGAAAAGTGAAAATCCAGCGAGAGGTAGCGGAGAACAGCATGCAGCGGCGCTGGAAGCTGCAGAAAAGCAGTAACGCTGCCGACAAAAGTAAGCGATAGCAGAATCAGTACCCCCAACAGGAACGCACTTATCTGGTTACGGGCAAGAGATCCGGAAAGGCAGCCAACTGCAGCGGCAACCATACCGAACAGGCAAAGCCCGAGATACTCGCCGATAATCTGTCCGGGATCGAAACTGCCGAAGGGCATAACCGAGAGCGGCAGGGGTATCGTCAGTAAAACGCCTGTGCCCAGAACCGCCAGGGTTCCGAGATATTTTCCAAGTACCAATTCAGATTCCCGCAGCGGCAGGGATACCAGCAGTTCGTAGGTACCAAGCCTTTTTTCCTCAGCCCAGACACGCATGGTAAGGGCGGGAACAATGACCGACAGGATCAAGGGCATAGTGCCGAAATACAGCCTCAGACTGGCTACATCCCGTGAGAAAAATCCTTCAATGAGGAAAAGCCATCCGGAGCTGAAGACGAGAAAGACTATAAGTACAATATACGCTACCGGAGTGTTGAAACTGCTGCGGATTTCCTTTCGTGCAACAGCAAGACAGCTGCTGATGGAAAAAAGCGAGACCGAACTAAAGGTGTTCATGTATCCGCTCCTTGAGATGAATGCTTGAGCGGATTCACGGTGGAGGTGAGCTCGGTAAAAATCTCCTCCATCCGCAGCCGTTCAGGCTGAAGCTGTACGAGCCGGAGCTTGTGTTGTACCGCCCAGTCGAAAATACCACCTGCGGCTTCTTCGCTGCGAACAACGGTTACCGTGAAGCCGACGGACTGTCCATGATGCTGCAAGAAGGCATGTGCTACATAGCCGGGAATACGCGGGATAAGCCCCTCGAGCTGCTGTGCAGCAGCACCGGCTATCTCCAGACGAAAGCTATCATTCCCGTGCATCCTGCCG
>CAZANF010000240.1:0-4414 GCA_964486425.1 uncultured Spirochaeta sp.
CATTGCGGCACTGGGTATGCTGGTAACCCTGGGTATTCAGCTGGCGGTTGATGCATATGGTCCGATTGCAGATAACGCCGGAGGACTGGCCGTCATGGCCGGCTACCCGGCAGAGGTTCGCGACATTACCGATGAACTGGATGCGGTTGGAAATACCACTGCTGCCATCGGCAAGGGCTTCGCCATCGGTTCCGCTGCACTCACCGCAATAATCCTGTTTACCAGCTTCCGTGAACAAGCGGGAGCAGGTGATATCAATCTTATGGATGTCCATGTTCTGGTAGGAATTCTGCTCGGGGCTGTCATACCCTATCTGTTCAGTGCCCTGTCCATGAATGCCATCGGTAAGGCCGCTTTCCTGATGATTGAGGAGGTCCGCCGACAGTTCAAGGAAAAACCCGGCATTCTTAACGATACCGAAAAACCCGATTATGGACGCTGCGTTGATATCAGTACGGCATCGGCTCTCAAGCAGATGCTGATTCCCGGGGTAATCGCTGCCGTCACTCCGATCGCTGTCGGTTTTCTCGGCGGCATTGATATGCTGGTCGGCGTTTTGGTCGGGGTAACGGCCTCCGGTGTTGTACTCGCGATATTCATGGCAAACTCCGGGGGGGCCTGGGACAATGCCAAAAAAATGATTGAGGGTGGAGCCGGCGGCGGACGCGGTTCAGAATCACACAAGGCTTCAGTAGTCGGCGATACCGTCGGAGATCCCTTCAAGGATACCGCCGGACCGGCTCTCAACATATTGATCAAGCTTATGGCTGTTGTCAGTTTGGTAATCGCGCCAATGCTGCAGGCCTATTGGGGGTAATCGCATGGACTACACAAATCACTTATATCTGATTCTGTACCCGAATCCGTCGCTGGTGGCTTCGCAGTATAATCCACAGCAGTTTGCACGGCACTATATCTCGGGAAGCACGCGCTACTATGACGGCAAGGTTCTGTTTGCAGAGATAGATATTACCTATCGCCATCCGCACTTTGCTATAGAGGAAGGACTCAAGCAGCTCGTTCCTCATGAAGATGGTCGTCCGAAGGCGACAAAATTTATCTCGATATACCGCGTGCTTGAGCATATAGACTTCGATGCAATTCAAAAGCTGTATCTCACCTCTCCGGAGGCTGCAATTCTGGCACTCGAACCGGCGGAAGACGCTATTCAAACCCGTGAACCGGGAATCCTGAGGATTTTTGCCGAGATTACCCCGTTGCGCATGCTTGTACTGACCAAGCATGATTTTATAGCGTTCGGTCGTTCAATCACCACCGGAGACGATATGCGCAGTGTTCCGTCGTTGTTCTATACCCAGCTGGAGTTCGATACCGAGGCATTTCTGCAGGATTTTGAAAATAATGCTCTTATGCAGCCTCCTATTCCGGGGCTTCATCCATCAAAACTGCGGGACGCGATTTTTGAACTGCAGGGGGCACGCGACAAGACATCAAAGGGACTGGCACTGGACAGCTCCTTCGATAAAATTCCCTACAGATTTATCCGCCACGGGTTCATGTTTGCAGCAGGAGATAAATATCGATTTTTCCGCATGCCGGCAAACCGGGATATTGAGGAAAGCAACTACAAGTTCTGGAAATCAATGTAAACGGCTGCTCATATGTAGAGCTCGTATGCATAAATGAACTCCAGGCATGTTTTTTATTTGACACCTGATTAACCTATGCGTAGACTGAACTGACTATCTACGCATAGGGAGGATTTATGGCTACAGAAACAGCGCCCTGGGATTTCCTGCAGGAGTATTCCCCAAACTTTTTCAGCGGGGAATGGCCGACGATTCCGCAAATGGTTCGAATCTCCGCCTCAAGAAATGCCGATCGCCAGTGTTTTACCAGTTTTGTTCCAAAAAAACGTTCATGGACCTATTCCGAGGCGATTCAAAGAATCGAAAGCCTTGCCGGCAAACTGCAGCATGACGGACTCACTCCGGGTATGCAGGTTGGACTGACCGGAAAAAACTCACCCGAATGGGCCTTTGCCTACCTCGCAATCCTCTTTGCCGGGGGTATTGTGGTACCTATCGATCATATGCTTTCCAGCAAGGATACCCTGCGCCTGCTTGAACGGGCGGAATGCAGCATGCTGCTGGTTGACAGCGAAAAGTTCGATTTCTTCGCCGGTCAAAAATCCATTAAAAAGCTCTATGGTCTTGAACCTGAACTCGCCAATTTTATTCTGGATCTGCCGCAGGAATCGTTCGAGCCGGTAGACCGGGATGAACATGATACTGCAGCAATACTCTTTACCTCCGGAACAACGGGGGATTCCAAGGGTGTGATGCTCTCGCATCAGAATATTGTAGCCGACTGTTACCTTGCCCAGGGACACATGACCCTCTATCCTACCGATGTTTTCTACGCCCTACTTCCCCTGCATCATTCATACTCCATGCTGGCGGTGTTTATGGAATCCCTGTCGGTTGGTGCCGAAACGGTTTTTACACCTCAACTGGCCGTATCCCAGGTCCTGAAAGACTTGAAACAGGGAAATGTAACAATGTTTCTCGGTGTTCCAATGCTGTTTAACAAGCTGTTAAAGGGCCTTATGCGGGGTGTCCGGGAAAAGAGCGTGGTACTCTACCGCATTATCCGCGGTCTCATGGCACTGAGCGGATTTATCAAGAAGGTTTTGGGAGTCAACATAGGAACATGGCTGTTCCGCGGCCTGCGAGGCAAGCTTTCGATGGACAGGATCCGGATATGCATAAGCGGAGGCGGTCCGCTACCGGTAAGTACCCTGAAGCAGTTCAATCAACTCGGTCTTTCCTTCGTTCAGGGGTATGGGCTGACGGAAACCTCACCGATAATTACCCTGAACCCGACAAATTCCAAGCAGGCCTCTTCGGTCGGACTCCCGCTACCGCAAGCCGATATCCGGATTATCGATGCCGATGAAGAAGGAATCGGGGAGATTGTTGTAAAAGGCCCAATGATTATGCAGGGATATTATCGCAATGAAGAAGCCACCAAAGAGGTTTTTACCAGCGACGGCTACTTCAAAACCGGGGATATGGGTTATATGGACTCAAAGTCGTATGTGTACCTCACCGGGCGAAAAAAGCTGCTGATTGTTACGGAGGGCGGCAAGAATGTGTACCCGGAAGAAATCGAGGACATGTTCCAGCTATATGATGAAATCGAACAGATAATGGTTCGCGGCTATGAGCTGGATAAGGCCATGAGAACAGAGGGTATTGAGGCTCTGGTATACCCCAATCAGGATATGAATGTCTCCGACGAGCGGATTGCAGAGATTATAGGCGCGGTGAACCGCGAGCTGCTTCCGTATCAACGTATTCTGCGCCACACTGTACGCAGCGAGCCTATGCCGATGACTACAACCAAAAAGATCAAGCGGCACGAGACGAGTCCGGAAGCAGACGAATAAACGGCTGTGTACTCCTGAAACAGGTATTATTCCGGTCGAGACACGGGCAGGATCACCCTTGCCCGTGTCCCGTGATCCTTCTCGCTCTGCAGCTCCAGGTGTCCGCCAAGCTGCTGTATCTGATCCTTGCACAGCAGGAGCCCCAGACCGCTTCCCTTCTCGCCCTCGGTTCCGATAGATTTTTTCTTATGGGTTTCCAGATTCAGAACCGAATCAATCTGTTCGCGTGTCATACCGATTCCGTTATCTATTACCTCAATACATGCAAAACCCTCAACCGAATACAGGGCCGCGCGAAGGGTAATTTCACCTCCCCTGAAGGAAAACTTAATAGCATTATGCAGCAGGTTATGAATTATCCCGTTCAGTACATGCGACACGGCATATACCTGGAGATTCTCATCGCATTCAACAGCAACTGTGATCTCTTTTGCAGATATCAAGCCGCTAAAACTATGCAGATTCGATTGTAGCACCTCGGAAACCTGAACCGGCACCAGAATCATCGGCGATCGATTCCGTTGCAGCTCTCCCCATTCGAGCAGGTTTTCCAGCAGGTGCTGCAGACCGGTTGCCGTGTCGTAAATCGTCGACAGTGCCTCTGCGGCATCCTCCCGACTCAGATCCTCTACCTGCTCCAATATTCCCGATGTATAGCTTGAGATACCAAAGATCGGGCCACGCAGATCATGCGCAACTATAGAGAAAAAACGATCCTTGATACTGTCGGCCTCAATAAGCTCCTCGTTAATCTGCGATAATTTTTCCGTACGTTCCTTAACCTGTTCATCCAATCGAATATTGATACGCCGCAGCCTATTGGTATTGTACCAGTGCAGCCAGATTACCAGACCCAGGATGCAGAGAACCATTACCATCCGAAACCACATCTGCTGCCAGAAGGGAGGGGTAATAACAACCTCGAAGCTTCGCACCTCCGGATCCCACATATTGAAATAATTGGCAGCCTGCAATTCAAACTCATATTTTCCCGGCGGCAGA
>CAZANF010000241.1:0-4410 GCA_964486425.1 uncultured Spirochaeta sp.
GACCTTGATTTGATAGACTAGAAAAATGTATAAGAATACGCGGGTACGGACGGGACTCTGATTATATAGACATTACCGCAGGCAGCCAGGAATCACCGTAGTATTAAATAAGCAGCCTAACCAGCGGCAATGCAACAACCAGGGCCGAGACCAGACAGAGGGTTACCGAAGTACTGGGGATAAGCAGCTGAGCCTGAGCCTCATGGAGTTCACTGCCGTACCGGGGCTGCAGTGAACGAACCAGTATCTCCCGGCCCTGCAGTGATTCAGCACCCATATGGATAACGGGAAGGGTTACGGTGCCGGGAACAAAGGCGGAAAATCTCATACGAATCTCGGCGGTATCATGTTCCGGATGGGGCCCAACCTGCAGACTGTGAAACTCCATCCACTGCGATTGCGGCAGCTCCTCGGGAGCGCGCAGCTGCTGGGCAAACTCGCTGCGCACCACCAGCACATGCTCCACTTGATCCCCGACAAAAAACTGCGGAGGGAAAAAGGTAGATTCAAGTATCTCCAAACCATCTGCCGGAAACCCGTAGACGGTCCACAACAGGATGAGCGGCAACCACAGTCGTTTCATCCGCGGCGCCTCCTGCGTTTGAAAAACTGAATAAGCTTGAGAGCCGGATCATCCGCTGTGCTTATTTCAAGGGTGGAAACAGACCGCCGCCGGCAGTTCATCCTCCAGTGATGCCAATGGTTATCCCAGAAATCCTGATAGGTATGCCGGTATGCCTTTGAACTTCCGAGCACAGGCTGGCTCAAGCCTGTCTCCTGATCAACGACATACACCAGCCCGCCCTCAAGAACACCCTGCATACTGTCATCGATAATACGACAGGCAATTACATCGTGTTTCCGGCTCAGCATAGACAGCTCCGGCCAATAGTTGTCGGTCTTGAAATCAGAAATAATAACGCAGATTCCCCGGGAACGAAGCGACTCGGTTCCGGTACGCAGGGCTAATGCCAGATTGGATCCCTTTCCCTGCGGGGCAAGCCTGAGTCCGTCCTGCAGCAGTCTGAGGGCATGCTTCTTCCCCTTTGCCGGTCGCACATAGGTCTCGATTCCGTCAGAGAAAAACAATGCCCCAAGCTGATCATTATTTCTTGCAGCCGCAAATGTCAGCAAGGCCGTGAGCACGGACTGCACGCGGCGTCTTTCGGAAGATTCCTCGCCGCCGACCATGGATGCGGAGTTGTCCACAATCAGAAACAGAGTAAGCTCCCGTTCCTCGCGAAAGGTTTTGGTAAAAGGGGCCCCCATGCGGCCGGTCACATTCCAGTCTATCAGACGGGCATCGTCGCCGTAGGCATAGTCACGAACCTCATCGAACTCAATGCCGAGCCCCTTGAACACCGACCGGTAATTCCCGCTCAGCAGATCCTCCACGAGCCGGTCGCTGTACAGCTGGAGACGCTTTATCTGTGAATGAAGGCTGCGGTCTTCCATTGGTGAGCTACGGGACCGGAACGGCGGTCAGCAGATGCTGCAGCACCTCGTCGACATGCAGTTCTTCGGATTCAGCTTCGTAAGACAGCACAAGGCGGTGCCGCAGCACGTTCTGCGCTACTGCCTTTACATCCTCGGGAACCACAAAGCTTCGCCCGTTCATCATCGCATGGATGCGGCTGCAGCGCAGCAGTGCCAGACTGCCGCGTGGAGAGGCTCCGAACTCAATGTACCGGGACATGCCATGTACCGTGCGCCTGGTTTCACGGGTTTTATGTACCAGGGTTACAATATATTCCTGGATACGTTCGTCGATCGCGACCGAGGTAGCCAGTTCCCGCAGACGCTTGATATCCTGCTTGAAGAGAACCCGCTTCACCTGAACCTCGGTGTCGCTGCCGATAAGCGAGAGAATCTTCATCTCTTCTTCGAAGGTGGGATAATCAACCGACAACTTCAGTAAAAAACGGTCAAGCTGAGCTTCAGGCAGGGGATAGGTACCCTCCTGCTCGATAGGATTCTGGGTTGCCAGTACAAAAAAGGGGTCCGGAAGAGGATAGGTGTTGTCGCCGATAGTCACCTGATGCTCCTCCATTGATTCCAGCAGCGCCGACTGCACCTTGGCAGGAGCACGGTTAATTTCATCAGCCAGGATTATATTGGAAAAAACCGGTCCCTTGCGCGGCAGGAACTCACCGGTCTGCTGGCGATACACCATCGTGCCGATAAGGTCGGCCGGCAGCAAATCCGGAGTAAACTGAATCCGCTTGAATCCTGCATCCACTACCTCTGCCAGAGTACGGACAGTAAGTGTCTTCGCCAATCCAGGCACACCTTCGAGCAGCACATGCCCTCCGGCGATAATCCCCATGAGCAAGCCCTCAACCATTTTCTGTTGTCCGATAATCTGCTTGCTTATCTCGTCCTTGGCTCGCTGCAGCAGCTCGCCGGCGCGAATAATCTGCGCATCGATCTGTGAGGTGTCCTGCACCGTTTCGTTTGTCACAAAGCCTCCCGTCACGTTCGATAATCCGCATTCTCGGTCACGTACTCATGAGACAAATCTGCCCCAAGCACGATGTCCTGCGCATTTCCCATTCCTAAATCTATACATATCCTAACGCAGTCACTGTTTTGTGGATACCCGGTGATTCGCGGATTCATAGCCGCCGAGGTCAGCCGCTCGCTCAACTCCTGCTCTACCGCCAGCGAGAGACGAAAAGCTCCATCACTGAAAACCGGAATTTCTTCAACCTCAATGCGCACCCGGGAGGGATCAATTGCAATTCCGCTATTGCCGCAATAATCACCCAGCGCCGCCACAATGCGCCCCACATTAGGATCATTCCCGTAGATAGCCGTCTTTACCAGCGGCGAGTTCACAATGGCCTTACCGCAGCCCCGCGCCTCTGCAGCGGTCCGCGCCCCGGTCACCGTTACTTGCATAACATGCGCCGCCCCCTCTCCGTTACGAACAATATCCTCGGAAAGTTCACAGCAAACCTGCTTCACCATAGAAGCAAACTCTGCATAGGGGACTGTCCCTCCCGAGCCGGAGCTCAACAGCAGCGCCATGTCCGAGGTACTCTGATCAGAATCGACCGAGATACGGTTAAAACTGACCTGAACCGCCTCCTGCAGTGCTTTCCGGCAATCTCCCCGGCTAACCTGCAAGTCGGTGACCAGGAACACCAGCATGGTTGCCATATTCGGCTCAATCATGCCGGCACCCTTGGCAATACCCAATACACTGCCCGCCTTGCATTTCGCGGTGCGCAGCTTCGGAAAGCTGTCGGTTGTCATGATTGCCTGGGCAATTTCAACTGGTGAAGCCGGGGTTGCAAGCAGTGCCGGCATTGCCTCCTGCATTTCGGAGGTCGGCAGACTCCAGCCGATTATTCCCGTTGACACACAAAACAAGCCGGCTGGGTCAATTCCCGCCAGGCCTCCCAGACTATGCTGCAGCAGGGATATATCCTGCTCGCCGGTGGGAGAACACACATTCGAGATGCGGTTATTAACCAGAACCCCGGAGGTAAACCGCCGTTCAAGAATACGCCGGCCGACTATTACCGGCGCCCCGGGAAACTGATTGCGGGTGAATACCCCGGCAAAGGACTCCACCGGATGCTCCGGGAGAATCATTGCCAGATTCATACGGTATGGCTCGAGACTTGGACGCTCAGCCGGGGTAAAGGTAATAGTTGTCCGGCGGCCGGAAAACCCGGCAGGCCAGTCACCACGCTGGGCCAGTTCGTCCAGGTAGGCATGAATGGAGGCGGTATGCTGCATCCTCCATTTATACCCTAATCCCAGTTGATATGGAACATCTCCGGCACCATCAGATCAAAGTAATAGCGGCGGTCGGGGCGCTCACGCTTTTCCACCCGCACCCCATCCGGATCCTCTCCGGTAAAGCTGATCGGCTGATCCTGATAATCGAAGTGGGAGTAGTACGAATCATCATACATGCCGACCACCACCTCGCGAACCTGAGAAAGCTCTGATTCTGCAACCCCATCAGGCTGAGCAAGCGGAACACGAAATGAATAAATCAAGCTTCTGCCGTCTACCTCGGCCAGAAAATCCTCAACCCGGGTAATGACTACCTCCCGACCATCAACAAGAATATGTGTAAAATAATTGTAATTACTCAGATTTTCGAATGCCATACTGCGGATATTCTCCACCTGGCCGGAAGAGAGCGGGCCGCGGCTTCCGTCGGCAAAATCCAGCAGAATTGTCCGACTGAAGAAATCATCGAAGCTCCATCTGACATGCACCGCTACAGGGGTACTATCCTGAAACTCAACCGATGCAGTAGCATCAATAAACACATGCGGATGTGCACCGACCTGCACACCGCCTACCAAAAGAACTGCCACAAAGCAGAAAAGTCTGCGCATACGAGTATGGTAAGCACAAAACACCCTTTTGAACAACCCGAACGGTTGT
>CAZANF010000242.1:0-4379 GCA_964486425.1 uncultured Spirochaeta sp.
ACTGTCCTGCGATTTACCAAGGGGAATATACAGGGTTATCCGTGTGCCCTCGCCGAGCCGTGAGGATATGGTATACTCCGCCTGCAGCTGATGGGCACGGTACTGCATGGAACGCAGGCCGAGCCCTCGCGGTCGACGGGTTTGCATAACCTTAACAGCAGTATCGCTGCTTACCTCCTCCATTCCCTTTCCATCGTCTGATACCTCCAGCAGCATAATGGTATCCGGCAGTCTCCGTACCGAGACCTCTATGGTGTCCGGCCGGCCATGCTTTATCGCGTTCTGCATTTCCTCCTGCACAATACGATAGTTATTTATCTTTTGTTCGTGACTAAGCGGCAGGGGTCCCTGTACGTCCCAGCGCATATGCACGATACAGTCGGTATAGGATTGTGCGGACTCGCACAGCCGCTGCAGGGATTCGCACAAGCCGAATCTGCCAAGCTCCATCGGGAATGAATCATGGGCATAGCGTCTGGTTAATACCAGGGTTTCATCAATCATCTCCACCAGCTCTTTCGTATCAGAGAGTTTTTTTATGGTCTTGGCCAGCATCGAGATCCCCCCGAGACGCTGACAGATATCGTCATGCAGGTCCATACTGAACCGAAGCCGCTCCATCTCGCTGATCTTCAGGACCTGAGCCTCCACCGCCAGACGGCGCTTTGCTTCAGCCTCAAGTTCAGCGTTAAGGGTGCGCAAATCACGGGTGCGCAGGCTCACCTCTTCCTCCAGTCTGCTTGCCCGCTCCCGTTCATCCGCGAACAGACGGAAGCGCTTGAGGGTATTTGCAATGAATACCGAGCTGCTGCATATTTGCGTATGGGAATAGTCATCAATACTGTAGATTACCATACCCAACAGCTCATCTCCAGACTGCAGATGATATACACAGCGCACGTTTCCGCCGCCTTCGACCCCCAGTCCGGTTTGGCGGGATATATCCGCCGGGTTCAAACGCTTCGGGGAATCGAGAAAGGAGGTCTCCTTGCCGTTCTCAATGCTGTACACCAGATCCGCATGATGCGGCAAATCCGGTCCCGGCTGGGGATACACCAGAAGATAGTAGGATTCCACACCGATGGACTGCAGGAAATCTCCAAGGAAAAGGATCAGCTCCTCCATGGAATAGGCGGCAGTCAAGCGCTGCCCCAGATAGCTCAGGCTTCGAAGCGCCTGCTCTATACGAAACTTTTCGGTCTGTGCCTTGTACAACTGACTCCCGGATACGCGGGCATCCTGATTCAGCAGGTTCCCGGACTTGCTCCGGCAGCCACATGACTCCCTCAGGCACAGCTCGGATTCCACCGTAAGCTCATCCGGCACATTACCCCCGTCCATAATCTCCTTCAGGATATGCACGCCGGTTTCTCCCATCCGCTGCATCGGCTGGCGAATGGTGGTAAGGCTTGGAATCTCCAATGCAGCATGGGGGATATCATCGTATCCGGTAACCGCACACTCTCTCCACGGTGAATCATCATTCATTGACTGAATCGCCTTCAAGGCGCCGATTGCCATACTGTCGTTGGCAGCAACGATGGCATGCAGCGGGGTGTCCGGATGATCATTGATATAACGCTTTACAATGACATATCCCGAGGTTTCGTTAAATCCGCCGCTGCGGAAGACCCAGCACATCTTTGGATACTGCTGTTTGTGGTTCTGCATGGTTTCGGCAAACACCTGTTTCCGGGCCGCACTGTCGCTATGGTGTTCCGGACCGCCCAGAAACATAAATCGCCGGTATTTATGATCATCAACAAGATGATTCAGCAGCTGTTTCATGGATTCCCGGCAGGGAATGGTGATGGACGGCATGCCGACGGCATGTGTTCCCAGGCTGATGCTGGGAATGGAGGCCAAAACCTCTCCCACCTGCGGAATCTCCGAGATATCACCATGATTATAGATTGCCGACGACAGCAGGAGGACTCCATCATACATGAGTATCCCCCGCGACGGAAAAATGACCGCACGATCGGCATCGAAGGTGTTCAGGGCCTCACCCTGTATGCAGATCAAGTCCAGACCGTTTGCCCTGGCTGCCGTACGAACCCCCTGAAAAACCGACAGCTGATACTCCTCGTCCAGGTTATTTACATATAGCGCAATACAACGAATCATCTTTTGAGTATACACGACTAATCCATGCTACAATAGGCATAATTTGCGACCGAGGAGCAGAACTATTATGGTTAAAAAAACAATACTGCTGATCGAGGATCACCCGTTATTCTCCCGGGGACTGGCACAGCTTATCCATAGCGAATCAAACCATACGGTTATCGCCGAGGTGCAGAACTCGCAAAACGCCATTCAGATTGTACAGGATCGAAAGCCGGATCTGGCCATAATCGACCTGAACCTGGGGGATGAGGATGGGCTGAATCTGATTGCCCAGCTGCGCTCTGTGGCGCCGGATCTGACCATGCTGGTACTTTCCATGCATGAGGAACGCTACTTTGCCGAACGAGCACTGCACGCCGGTGCCAAGGGCTACATTATGAAGGCCGAGGTAGGAGCAAAGGTAATCGACGCCATTAACACCGTGCTGGCGGGCAAGGTCTGGATAAGCGAGGATGAGCGCGAGCACCTGCTGGAGCATATGATCGGCGGCGGACGCCTGGAGAACTCAAGCCAGCTGGCCTCCGTGCAGTCCCTGTCCAACCGTCAGCTGCAGGTATTCAAACTCATTGGAGAGGGCTGGGGAACCATCGAGATAGCCGCGAAGCTGAATATCAGCATAAAAACAGTGGATACACATAAGGCGCACCTCAAGGAGAAACTGCACTGCAGTTCTTCCCAGGAGCTGCGCCTTATGGCGGTGGAATGGGCGAAGTATTAGGAATTGGCCGCAGCGCCGGTCTGCTGCGGCCCCTGTCCTCCTGCTACTCTGTGTAACCCTGCAGAACCTCCTGGATCCCGAAAAAAGCCGGCTTTGGCTCCCAGCTGTCATCGAACCACAGCCCTGCGTCATAGCCTTCGAAGGTATAGGGAATCCATGACTGCTCATCCCCGATACCCCAGGTAATGAAGGTGTCGGCATATGCTCTGTCCAGCTCAAGATAGGCGGTAAATATGTCCTTATACAGCTGCTTCTGCTGATTCAGCTCCGTATTCGTCACCGGCTCTTCAATGCGAATGTCTATTTCGGTAACGTCCACACGCAGTCCCAGATCGATAAAGCGCTGCAGGTTAGCCTTGAAATTATCAGTGTTGAAACCATGATCCAGCTGCAGATGCATCTGGAATCCGATACCGTCGATTGGTACACCGTCGTTCACCAGTTGCTCGGCCATCTGATACACCCGGTCGGCCTTGTCCTGGGTCCAGGAGAGGCCGCCGGAGATATTATAGTCATTGTAGTACAGCCGCGCATTCGGGAAATGATTGCGTGCCCGGGTAAAGGCCTCGGCGATATAGCTATCACCAATGGTGCGGTGCCAGATTGATTCGGAACGATGCGCAGGCGGATTCCCGTCGAAGGCCTCGTTCACCACATCCCATGAATAGAACTGATTGCCGTAGCGTGCAGCCAGTGCACCGAAATGCTCGTCCATGAGGTCCAGCAGCTGCTGCTTGCTCCAGGTACCGTTATCCAGCCCGCCGGGGTTCTGGCTGTGCCATATAAGGGCATGCCCGCGTACCCGCATATTCTGATCCTCTGCATGGTCCATGAAAGCATCCGAGTCCGACCAGCTGTAATTTCCCCGGCCGCCGCCGAGCAGCGGAGCCCATTTCTGTGCATTCTCTGCTGTTACATGATTGAAGTGAGCATTCAGCAGCTGATTATATGTGGTCCGGCCCAGATAATCGGCACCCACAGCGGTTCCCAGATTGATCCCGGCCGTATCCGCCAGTTCGCGCAGCCCGTCACCGGTACTGCCGTCTGCACCCGGAATCGGATCACAACCCACAACTGCTGCGGCGAACAGCAGCACCGATGTAATGATCCGAAGGCATTTTACTTTACTCATAATACGTACTCCTCAGGTAGTTATATAGATTTATGACTATACACTTCGCCTGCCCGGCATCACATACGCAAATTATCTGTGCCGGGGTAATACAAAACTCTTGGATATATTCGGGTGTTTCCCTTATTGCGGGGAGGGATTGGGCATAAAAAAACCGCCGGTTGCCCGGCGGCAGCATACTATCAAAAGTATACTCGCTTACTTAGTAAGCGTGATAGTTTTGATGTACCAGATAGAATCAGTATCAACGTCCTTAGTCTCAGAACCACTTTGATGCATACCAGCAACCAGTTCGAAATCAACGCTAATACCGGTCAAATAATCAAGGGTACCATTGTCTGCGGTCAAGGTTGCAGTAATTTCATGATCGCCAACACCATCTGTACTATGCTTGCTCGC
>CAZANF010000243.1:0-4369 GCA_964486425.1 uncultured Spirochaeta sp.
TGTCTCAGAATAGGAAAAACTATATATTGAGTTTGATTCAAAAAATTCAATATAGGAGAAACCATATGAATCATGGAATATCAATTGATCACCCATCGGCCGAGTGGTCGAACCTCATGAAGGTGTTCGGTCTCAGCGTACTGGCAGGCATGGTAATGGCAGTATTCGGGCTCACCTTCAACATGATCGGCTGGATGCAGAAATCCGGGCTGGTTATTAATGCCGCTATGGTGCTTTCACCGGAGCAAATGGATACCATTCTGATGCCGATTGTCGGTGCTCTGCTGCATGTCATGTTTTCGGGAGTATTCGGACTGGTCTTTTTTGTCGGGATAATTATCTGGAGGTACCTGAATCTGCCGGGCAGCCTGCTGGTACTGGGACTGCTGTACGGGGCAGGGGTATTTGTAGTGAATGCCGGAGTAATGGCGCCGCTTCTGGATATCCATCCTCCGTTCTGGCAGCAGAGTACGGCAGGTATGCTGAGCGGTTTGACCGCACGCCTGATTTACGGTGCCGGACTGGGGATTTTCCTGGGTAAATGGGCCGCGTGGCCGGGATTTGTTTCAAACCGGAAAAACTGATATCTTCCGTTAAATGAAAACGACGCTATCGAAACTGCTGCAGGCGAGTGAACGATTCCGGTTTGTGCTCCCCCGCGGCTGGATTCTGATTGTCGGGCTGCTTGGCGCCCTTGTGACCCTTCCGGGGCAGACCAACGGGGTGAGCGCCTTTACAGATTTTTTGATTGAAGCGGTTGGTATAAATCGTGACCAGTTGAGTCTGGCATACCTGCTGGGTACCCTCAGCAGTGCGGCGATTCTCCCGCATGCCGGAAAGCTGTATGACCGCTGGGGCAGTCGGCGAACCGGCTCGCTGGCTGCGGCCGGACTGGGCTTAAGCCTGATCGGGCTGGTGCAGCTGCCGCGGATAATCGCCGCCGCCGGCAGCTGGGGGCTCTCCGAATCCGCCTCCGCTCTGGTGAGCTTCTGGCTGGGCTTCTTTTTGATACGCTTCTTCGGCCAGGGAATGTTAATGCTGGTGAGCCGGAACATGGTCCTGAAGTGGTTCGATGACCGGCGCGGCTTTGCCGTTGCCTTGCTGGGTATCGGAATACCCCTGGGCTTCTCGGCAGCACCGACCCTGCTGAATCAGCTGATTGAGGGTGTCGGGTGGCAGGGTGCCTGGCTCGGACTAGGGGTGCTGCTGTTCCCGCTGTTTGCATGCATCGCCCTGGTGACCTTTTCGGATCCTCCGGATGCGGATGTCCCGCAGGGTGAGGCGATGCCCAGGCTGTATACACGTAATACCACACCGATTCCGTATTTTCTGCGTCCGATAGCCTATGTGCTGCGCGGCTGGGGCTTGAAGCGTACCCATGAGCCGATGCGACCGGTGGAGGATGTTACCCTGCACGAGGCACGCCGGGGTTTAAGCTTCTGGGTCTTTATCGGGATTACCACCCTGTCATCATTGCTTACTACCGGGTTTACCTTTCACGTGGTAGCGGTTATGGGGCAGTCCGGCGTAGGGCGTGCCCAGGCCCTGGCAATCTTTCTGCCGATTGCGGTTATTCAGATCGGGGTGCAGACAGTCAGCAGCTTCGGCAGTGATTTTGTAAAGCTGAAATACCTGGCTATCGTGCACGCCGGTGCACTGGCGATGATGCTGGTCAGTCTGGAGCTGTTGAATCTGACCCCGTCCGCATACTGGCTGGTGGTCCTCTTCCTCGGAATTAGCCTCGGGCTGTTCGGTGTGGACTCGGCAGTTGTATGGCCGCGTTTTTACGGCCTGAAGCACCTGGGGTCGATCAGCGGGTTTGCAAATGCCTGGATCGTAGCCGGCAGCGCACTGGGTCCGTATGCCTTTAGCCTGGCCGAGCGACTTACCGGCAGTTTTTACACTATTCTGTATATTCTCGGACCGATGGCATTCATCCTTATGCTGCTGGGGTTCTGGGCGGAAAGTCCGGCTCGCACGGATGCAGGACTGTAAAGCCTACCATTTCGGTGGATAATGTCTCATACTGCATACTATGGAAAAACGAAAATCCTTGCCTGTGCACATACAGGTTCTGTACGGCATAGGGGTAAGCTATGCAATTGTGGATCAGATTTTTAACCAGTGGGTATTGTACTTCTATCTTCCTCCGGAAGGCAGCGGATTACCCACCGGGCTGCTTCCGGCCGGGCTTATTGCGCTCGCGCTCATGATGTCGCGGCTGGTAGATACTATTGCCGATCCGCTCATCGGGTACTGGTCGGATCGGGTTAATACCCGCTGGGGCAGGCGGATACCTTTTATTTTTATTGGATCGATTCCCCTGGGTTTATGTACTGTGGCCTTCTTTTTTCCGGTCACGGTGAGCCAGACCAGCACCTTTCTCTCGCTCATGGTGGTCGGGTGTCTGTTTTTTATCTTCTATACCATCGTTGGTGCCCCGTATAATGCCATGATTCCGGAGATATCGCAGACTCAGAAGGATCGATTGAATCTCTCCACATGGCAATCGGTTTTTCGACTGGTATACACGGCGCTGGCCATGGTTTTGCCCGGTGTGATGATCGCCGCTATCGGCGGCGGCGACACAGCGCGCGGGATTCGCGGCATGGCGGCGGTGTTTGCGCTGCTTATGGTCGGAGCGATCATGATTACCTGTTTCGGTATAGATGAGCGCAAACTGAGCGGCGGGAAGGCCTCGACGCTGAATCTCTTTTCTTCACTTACCTCAATGTTCAGGAACCGGGCCTTCCTGATTTATCTGGCAGGGTTTCTGTTCTTCTTCATAGGATTCAATGTGCTGCGGCAGTCCATGAACTACTATGTGGTGGTACTGATGGGGTACGGGGAGGCCTATATCACCCTGGCTTCAGCGCTGATGTTCGGACTGGCGGCCTCCTTCTTCTACCCGGTGAACCGGCTGTCCAAGCGCATCGGATATCGCAAGCCGATGCTTGCCTCATTGGCCATGCTCACCGTGCTGTCGCTGTGCTTCTTCGGATTGGGACGGGTGTTTCCCGTATCCCTCGGGTTCCTCTTTTTTGCACTCATGGGGATACCGGTTGCCGGGGCGGCGTTTATTTTTCCCCCGGCAATGCTCAGCGAGATTGCAGCTGTAGCTGCACATAAATCCGGCGAGCAGATAGAAGGGATGTTTTTCGGGGTGCAGGGGTTTTTCCTGAAGCTGGCTGCGTTTGTGGCCATCGCCATTCTGCCGGTGCTGCTGGTATCCGGGCAGGGTTTGTCGCTGGTGGAGAGCCTGGTAGAACCGCCGACCGGGGTTGGTGTTGCGGGCATCTATCGCACTTCTCTGCTTGCCGCAGGCAGTTTTGTAATCTCGTTTATATTCTACTTTCTGTACAAAGAGGAGTTCCACCGGGAAGAGGATGAATAATGAGCGGCGAGGTGACAAGTGAATTGTATATCGGTACCAGCGGATACTCGTACAAGGACTGGGTCGGCCCGGTGTACCCGCCGGGGACCTCAAGCCGGGACTATCTGCGGCATTTCAGCCGGATGTTCAGTTTTACCGAACTGAATTTCAGCTATTACCGTATGCCGGTGCCCGCCCAGATTGCGCGCATCCATGCCGTCGCAGCAGCGGAGAACCCTGGATTCCGGTTCGCGGTAAAGGCCCATCGCAGCATGACGCATGACAGACCGTCGCAGGCGACCGAGCTCCGTGCTCGCGTCGATGAGTTTCGTGCCGGAGTCATGCCGCTTGCAGAGGCCGGCAGTCTGGCGGCGGTGCTGCTGCAGTTTCCCTTCAGTTTTCACTATACAGATGACAACCGCTGGTATCTTGATCATGTCTGCAGCGCCATTGAGGGCCTGCCGCTGGTGGTGGAGTTTCGAAACAGCGAATGGGTGCGGGACTCTGTTCGCCAGGGGCTGTCTGCGCGGGGGATAGGAATGGCCGCGGTGGATGAACCGCGGCTTCCCGGCCTGCTGTCACCCGAGGCCGGATTGCTGCCGCTTGAGGCCGATCCGCCCGCGGCGGATTCGGGCGCGCCGGACGCCGCGGCAAGCACGCCCGCCCCGGACCGCCCGGACGGTCCGACCGGCGCGCCGGGTTCAAACGCCGCGGCAAGCACAGCCGGCCCGGCAGTCCCGGCGCACTCCATCAGCCGGATCGGCTACGTTCGTTTTCACGGGCGTAATGCCGAAAACTGGTGGAGCGGGGATAATGTATCGCGGTATGACTACTCCTATACAGATGCCGAGTTATCCGAGTGGATTCCCCGCATCCGTACCTTGCAGTCCAGCTCACGCATCGTGCTGGTGGCATTCAATAATCATGCGGCAGGCAAGGCGTGTGCCAATGCCCGTCGCATGCAGGAACTGCTCGGCGTCGACGGGTAAACCCGGC
>CAZANF010000244.1:0-4362 GCA_964486425.1 uncultured Spirochaeta sp.
CAGAAGCCGCTGTCTCCGCGGAAGCCGAGGTACAAATCCTCAAAGCTGCGGAACATCCAGTAGTTGGGAAACACATAGAATATGGGGTGCCATTGGGGTGAGATGAATATCGTCACCATAGGTACCGTGAGATACACCAGCATTACCACCTTCAGTACCGCGATGGCTTGAATCTGGTTCTTTGCAATCCCTCCTACCAGCAGCGCAATTGCCAGCGGCATGGCGGCTGAAGAAAGCAGGGCAATCGAAAATCTGCCGAGCGAGACACTTCCCCCAAGCAGGATCAGGTGTCCCGCCAGGGCTACCGCTATCCCTAAACCGAAGGACAGTCCGCCGCGGGCGGTAAAATACTGCCACGGCCGGAGCGGGGAAATGGCGAAGGCCCGGTGTATTCCCTGTTCCTTTTCATCTATCATCGCAAATGCCACGGCCAAACCGCCGATGAGGGCGGACATCATCACCAGGATAACCGCTGCATAGGGCCCGAGCAGTGAGGGTTTGGATGGTTCACTCACCTGATATTCTCCGATGAAGCCATCCCGGGCGGCCACATCCAGAATCGAGCGCATGACCGACCCGGATTCCTGGTTTTCATTCCCTTCCAGCAGAATATGCCATCCCTGCTCCGACAGTACGATGCCGCCGACATCATCCGTATCCATCACCCGGTTCCGGACGGCTTCGGAGCCTGAAAAGGTTTCAACCCGGGCAAACCGGGAAAGGCTGTCCGCCATGTGCATGGCGCGTTCCTGATCCGTTCCCTGGTCGGGGACCTCAAGTGCAATGGTTATGACCGATGCTTCAATATTCGGAAGAAAGACGCGCAGGCCTCCCGCCAGCAGGATCGGTGCGACAAGCAGGTAGATTATCAGACTGTCCCGGATTGCATTGGTTATGTCGAATTTTATAAGTGCAAGTATCTTTTTCATCTCAGCCCCCTTTTAAGAGCTTTTTTTGTACCGACAGTCCGGCGAATATTGCGGCGCCGGCGATCCATATCAGTCCCCATCCCAGGGTTTCGATAACTATCCGGCTGTCTCCGGTTGGAAACAGGGTTTCACGCAGGGCATATACAAGCCCGTAGCTGGGTATGGCCTGAATCCAGACGGGATTAAAAACCGGATATATGTAGCTGAAGAAGGGGAGCATGTTCAGAATCAATACTGCCAGTCCGGGGAAAAACCAGTGACTCAGGTTATGGAACCAGGCTGCGAATCCCAGGCCGAACAGGGTCATAAATACACTGCCGTACACGATCAGTCCCAGCAGCGCGAGGGCGTTAAAATCTATTCCAAACCCGACCAGCACCACGCCGAACCCATAGATGATCCCTAACATGGTAAAGACTGCCGTTTTTGAGGCAATGTAGGGCCACAGACCTGCGGGGGTAACCCGGTAGGCCCGGATGGTCCCTTCCTGCTTTTCCTGAAAAACAAACACCGCCACCAGAAGAAAGCCCAGGATGCCAACCTCAAAGGCAAGGAAAATGGGCACACCCGTGAGATTCAGGGGAACGGGTTCAGCCTGGGGGCGAATGCGCTGGACAGTGACAGAGGATTGATTCGTGCTTCCCGGGGCTTCCTGCTCCTGGAGCTGCGCTAGCACCATATCGATGGACGCCTTAAGCAGGTTGACTGTTCTGTCGGGCACCGGCCGGGTCAGGTGTATTTCGATTTCCGGCGAGGCAATGCTGCCGGTCACGATAATGCCGATAGCATCCTCATTCTCCTGCAGCCGCTGGTCAAGCTCTTCCTGGTGAGCCACTACCGCCTCGGGGCGGGCGTCTTGCTGCAGCAGTGCCTCTGCCAGCGGGCGACCGGGAATGGAGTCCAGGATATATTCCCCGGGACCCGAGCTTATCTCGGCGGGGACCAGGAGAATAATTGCCGCCATTACGATCATCATAAAAGCGATGACCAGTATATGTCCGTTACGCCAGGCGAGGACCAGGTCCTGGCCCAGAAGGCTGGTAAATCGTCTCATGCCAACCCCCTGCCGGGGAGTTTTATGAAGATCTGCTCCAGGCTGGCCTCCTGGCTGTGCATGGTTTCAACCTGGCGGGTAGTAATGAGCTCGGTGAGTCGCCGGGCATCATCGGGGCGTTCAGGGAAAAGGATCTCAC
The DNA here is from genome assembly GCA_964486425.1 of uncultured Spirochaeta sp. Taxonomy (GTDB): domain Bacteria; phylum Spirochaetota; class Spirochaetia; order DSM-27196; family DSM-8902; genus Spirochaeta_B. Next base: position 2,123 of record CAZANF010000244.1, read on the forward strand.
GGGTTACCCGGCTTTTGCTGGACCCGTGCTTGGGTTCAGGGGAGTCTGCGAACTCAACCGCGACAGAGCGCTGCCCGTACTGGAGCTTCAGGGTTCGGGGGGCATCCATGGCAACAATCCGGCCGTCGTGAATAAACGCCACGGTGTCACACAGGTCATCGGCAATCTGCATATTGTGCGTGGTCAAAAAGATTGTGCAGCCCTCATCGCGCTTTTCCCGGATAATCTGCTTCACCTTTTCCGCGGTGGCGGGGTCAAGTCCGCTGGTGGGCTCATCCAGAAACAGTATCCTGGGTTTGTTCACCAGGGCACGGGCAAATACCAGGCGCTGCTTCATGCCCTTTGAGTAGGCGCTTGTTCGCCTGGTGGCCGCATCAGTCAGGCCGACCAAATCCAGCAGGCGCTGCGGCTGCTCGGTAGGAACCGAGAATAACCCGGCGTAGTATTTCAGATTCTCCAGACCGGTCAGTTTTCCGTATACATTGGGATGTTCAAAGCTCATTCCGATCTGGTTGTAGAAGTCCTGACTTTGCTTCTGGATCGCCTTGCCTCCATACAGCACTTCTCCCTGCTGAATCCGTAAAAGTCCCGTCATTAATGCCTGAGTCGTGCTCTTTCCTGCACCGCTGGGGCCGAGAAACCCGAAGATGGTGCCCTCCTGGATGGTAAAACTCATGTCCCGGACCGAAGGGTTTCCTTTGCCTTCGTAGTCGTGGGTAAGATTTCGTACTTCAATCATCTGTTCCTCCAGAAAATGTTTTTTGTACGCAGAAGGCTCAATACGAAACTGGTTCCCAGTCGTGGTATCGGCTGCTGCGGTAAAATCACTCTTTACCGGTAATTATCTCAACCATGGATTGATCCACCAGGTGCAAGCTTCCCGGTTCAGCTCCAATAATTCGTTCAACTGACTGGTTGTACATCCGCATGTGCCGCAATACCGCCTCAACCCCCTCATCATCCGCCGGATCCACCGGGAGCAGCCGTGCCAGTCCCTCTACCAGATTCGAGCCGATACGCAGGATGAAAGCGGCGGTCTCCCGGGGGTAATCCAGATGCATCCGCCCCTCGGCAATTCCCTGTTCGAGGATTCCGGCAATAACCGGCGTCATTAACTGAATATTCTGTTCCTGAAGCTTGTTGCGCAGAACCAGGTTTTCATTGCCGTAAAACACTTGCAGGATGGTCAAGATCAGCTCCCTGTTTTGTGCCTTGTAGGCATTGGTCCTGGCGAATACGGCGTTCAACCGCTCCACGGCATTCAGTCCGGGGTCGGCCAGTACATCCTCGATTGCCTGCATCGCCTGGCTTGAGGCGCGGGCAGACAGCTGATCCAGCAGATCCTCCTTGGTTTTGAAGTAGTGGTAAAAGGCGCCTTTTGAAACCCCAACTGCCTCAATAATTGCGGCGACGCTGGTCTGCTCATACCCCCTGGACATAAACAGTCCCAGTGCGGTGTCCAGAAACTCGTTCTTCCTGTCGTCATAATCCTTTGCTACATACATTTATAGTAACCTCATGTTATGTTAGACCGACGGTAGGTACGTACCGACCGTCGGTATGCTTGCATAGTACACCCGCATTTTTGGCACGTCAAGCATTCTTGTTCTGAGGTAGATTGACCCGACTCGATGCTCGCGGTAGCATGCGGCATGCAGCAGCTTTCTGAACGCCCCAAGGCACTTATGTTTGACTTCGACGGCACCATTGCCGATACACGCCGGCTTATTATCTCCTCGTATCGGCAGGCTTTCGCACAGATCGGCCTGGACTGCCCCGGCGATTATGAGATCGGGGCTACCATCGGGATTCCGCTGACCTCGGCCTTCAGGGTGCTTACCGGGCAGAATGATGCGGTAATCGATCAGGCGGTCCAGGCATACAAGGACATCTACAAGCGTATGGGCTACGGCATGGTGCAGGCGTTCCCGGGCATGCCGGAGCTTATTCGTGCAGCCTCCGGTTTCCGTCTGGGCATAGCCTCAAGCCGCAGCAGGGTCTCGCTTGTCGGTATGCTTGCGCACCTGGGCATCTCTGACTCCTTCGAGATCATTCTGTCGCGGGACGATGTAATCGGCGAGAAGCCCCTCCCGGAAATGCTGTTGCCGGCGGCCTCCCGGCTGGACCTGCAGCCGGCACAGACGGTTATGATCGGCGACACCCGCTACGATATCGAGATGGGGCCTGCGGCCGGTCCCGCTACGGTAGCGGTTACCTGGGGCCATCATGACCGCGGGGCC
>CAZANF010000245.1:0-4348 GCA_964486425.1 uncultured Spirochaeta sp.
CCGGGCAAATCGGGGATAGGCCTGCTGCAGCCAGACAGCTCAGGGTGTTCTCCATAAGGATCAGCCGGTTCGGGCAGAGATTCGGACATGCCACAGGATCGCCAGCAGGAAGCTGAACAGCGCTGCGCTGCTCAGCAGAAGGAGTGCTATTGGTACGGCGTGCAGGCCGCCGAAGGACAGCAGTGCCGAACTGACGACTGGAGCGGTTGCGGCGGCAGCCTTGGCAAACAGGGCCGAGATGCCGACATACTGTCCAATGCGCTCAACCCCGAACAGGCGAGCTGTCACCAGCGGGCTGAGAACGCTGAACAATCCAATCGCCATGCCGTGCAGTACGACAAACGGCACTGCGGCAGCCGGAACCGAGAAGGCAATCAGCAGTGACAGTGCCCCGGCGACCAGTGCTATATGTGTGCCGGCGCCAAACCGCAAGGGGGGAATGGATCTGAGGCGAGCCCGGAAGAACAGCAGCAGACGGCCGAATACCTGCATCGGCCCAATGCTGGACGCCAGCACCAGCATGAAGGCGCTGGATGCCCCGATGCTCTTCATGAGCGGCAGAATCTGGGGATGTACCGTTTTGATTTCCATCATTTCCAGCGCGCGACTGAGGGTAACCAGAACCAGCAGCAGCAACAGCTGCAGGCGTAACGGCCGCGGACCGGCCGTCAGATTCCGGACATGCCTGCTTTGTGCTGAGCCCGGTTCCGATGACTTTTCACTGGTTAGGTTGAAGCTTGCGCCCATGCTGACGCAGAGCACGCCGAGTATGACTACCCCGCTTTGCCAGCCAAGAGTGCCACCAATATGATAAAAAAAGGGGAAGGCAAGGGAACTGGCGAATCCTGCCATGAGGGTAACCAGTATAATCGGATAACCGCTGCGCTGCGGATACCGCCGCACCAGATAAGAAAAGCAGGTTTCATACTGCCCCATTGCCGAAGCAATTCCCACCAGAGCCGAGAGCAGATAGAACACCGCCAAGCTTTCGGCCAGCGGGATTGCCAGCAGGGCGACTCCGCCCAGCACGCCGCAGCCGGCAAGCAGCTTTCTCCCGCGTGCTTGATCCACCCATATCCCGAAAAGCGGCGCGCACAAGCCGGATATCAGCATGACGATCGAAAATGCGACATTGTACTGTAAAATGCTCCATCCGCGCTGCTCAAGCACATACTGCATCATGGCAGGATATACATAGTACAGGCTTGCATAGTACAGGGTCTGGGCAGCACCTAAATGCAGCACAAGCTTGAAATCAATCTTTTCCGGCATTTTTCAGCATACGTTCAGCATCCGATGCGGTTTCACTGCCCATGGCCGCCTTTCCTCCATACAGACCGTGAAAATCGCTGCCGCCGGTGAGCAGCAGGCTATACTGCTCTGCTATCCGGCTTATACGGTCGCGAATCTCCGGGGTATGGTCGGGATGATTGAGTTCAATCCCGGCAAGCCCGCAGGCCACCAGCTTCGGCACCAGATACAGGCTCTGCTGCTGGCCGGGATGCGCCAATACTGGAATCCCGCCATCGGCAGCAATCGCGGCCACCGCTTCCGTGCAGTCGACGTACTCGATGTCCCCTGCCGCCGGGCCGTCGCCCTTGAATAGCTGCTGATACAGGGGAGAATATATGCTGTCGGTATACCCCTTGCGAATCAGAACAGCCATAATATGCTGCTTGTACAGATACCGGCATTCACCGGCTTCACTCCGGACCTCCTCCTCGGTCAGCTCGTAACCGGCGCCGGCAATTGCCGCAATCTGTCTGAGGGTATTCCGGTGCCTGGCCCGGAGAACCGGCTCACACAGGCGCTGCACGTGGCCGGATTCCGGACGAAGACCGTAGCCGAGTATATGGATCTTCTTGCGGCGTTCATAATCGAAGGCGGATATTTCGACACCGGAGATAGTGCGAATACCATGTCTCTTGCCGGCGGCAGCAAGGCGGGGGCAGGCTTCGATAGTGTCATGATCGGTAATCGAGACAAGCTGCAGACCGGCCGTGACTGCCTGCTGTACTATATCCTCCACTGTGAAGGAACCGTCCGAGCAGCGGCTGTGGGTATGCAGATCAGCTTTCACTGGATTCCTCCATTTCGCCGGAACTCATGGTGTACTCGCGATCACACAGCCCGGACATAAACGACAGGTCATGAAAGATTCCGAGCATAGTTGTCCCCTTGTCCTTGAGCTGCTGGATAAGCATGCGCACCTTTTCCTTTGAGTGGCTGTCGAGGCTGGCGGTTGGTTCGTCCAGCAGCAGCAGGCGGGGCTCCTTGATCATGGCCCGGGCGACATTCAACCTGAGCTTTTCGCCCCCGGAAAAGGCTGAGGGGTAGCTGTCCCATAGTTCGGGGGCAAGCTCGAAATGCGAGAGCATGTGCTCGGCGGCGGCTTTGGCCGCCGCATGTGACTTGCCCATCTCCAGGACGGCTTTCTCTACAATGGTGCGTGCCGTTGTTCGCGGTATCACATGCAGGAACTGGCTGACATAGCCTATCTCCCGGCGACGCAGAGCAACTATCTGCCGCTCGTCGGCGGTGAACAGATTAATCGGCCCGTATAAATCGCTGTCGTAGAGGACTGTACCGCTTTCCGGCAGATAGCTGCGGTAAATCAGCTTGAGGATGGTCGACTTTCCGGATCCGCTTTTGCCGGTTATACCAATGAACTCACCGGGATACACCTGGATGCTGACATCGCGGCAGGCAGTGATATGACGGTCGACGTCGTGTATATAAAACGATTTTCCTATAGACTGAATATCAAGAATCGGCATGTTCATCCATCCTGTATTTTTCTATAAACTGTTCAATCGGCAGCGAAAAATCCGCCAGCCGCTCCCGGATTTGAGTGTGCGACCAGTGCCACCAGGCGATCTTTGCCAGGGTCATTGCCGTCTCCGGCGGAAAACGATCCTTGATCTTGCAGGCGGGCACCCCGGCCACGATCGTATATGGATCGACATCACGAGTAACCACTGCTCCAGCTCCTACTACAGCTCCGTCGCCGACGGTTACCCCCGGCATTATGACGGCACCGTGTCCGATCCAGGTATCGTGGCCGATCCAGGTTCGCTTCGACACCCGCTGGGCGAAGAAGTCGTGATCGTCCTCAGTGTCCAGTCCATAGAGTTTGCGCCGGTAGGTAAAATGATGCAGGCTCACCCGATGGATCGGGTGGGCAGTAGGCCCTATACGAACCATTGCCGCAATATTGCTGAATTTGCCGACCCCGGTGTTCTGCAGGAAGCACAGTTGCCCGGTGTAGGAGTAGTCATCCAGAAAGCTGTTCTGGATCCGGTTCTGATCTCCGATCTCGGTATACTGACCGAAGGTACTGTTGCGAATATCGCACTCTCTGCCGATCGCACCGCCCGGCGGCAGTATCTGTTTCTGTTCGCCCATCAACGGATTTTCAATCATTCTTTTTCCCCCTGTATCGGGTGTGCATACATACCTGTCCGGATATCAATACCCGGTCGACGGCAGGATATCCGTCATCCAGCTGATGGATAATAAGGATATCGGCCTCTTTACCCGGCTCAATGGAGCCCCGTCGGGCATCAACCTTTACGGCCCTGGCTGGGTTCAGTGTCACCAGGCGGATGGCATCCACCAGATCCACATTCCAGTCCGCATGCAGTATGAACACTGCATGCAGCAGAGAGGCCGGGTAGTAGTCGCTGCACAGAATATCGATAGCACCGGCATCAACAGCCTCGGCCGCGGAGAGATTTCCGGTATGACTGCCCCCGAGCATTATATTCGGTGCCCCGGCGACCGTGAGAAATCCCATGGATTTTGCCGCCAGGGCGGTTTTGATGTGTATGGGAAACTCGCTGATATCAATGCCCATTGCCTTGTTCATCTCGAGTTTTTCAATTGAGTCGTCATCGTGGCTGGCTACGGCAACCCGATACTGTTTGGCCTTCCGGGCCAGCGCCGCCATGGATTCCACCGTCATTTTATCCTTGCTTTGACTTTTTTCCACAATACGATCAATCTCCCGTTCGGGAAGATCCTGATAGCCCTTGATCGTACTGCGATACATCTCCACATCCCGGTACTGCCCCTGTCCCGGGGTGTGATCGGTAAAGGAGAGCAGATGCACCTTGCCCTCCTCTATGTACTGTTCAATTTCCTGCACCCGGTGCACGCTGGAAATCTCGAAACGGGCATGAAAGCGGTGATGAATCAGATGGCCGCTGTTCTGTGTTTCAGAGATCAACCGGGCGAACTCCCGAGTGTATTCCGGGGAGCGGATCTTTTTAATCCTGAACGAGGTGACGTCGTTAAACGAGAGGCTGTGATACATGGTTGTAATCCCGTGCATCATCAGTTCACGCTC
>CAZANF010000246.1:0-4332 GCA_964486425.1 uncultured Spirochaeta sp.
CGGCTGCGTCCATAGCGCCCGCTTAATACCACATCCCAAACACTGATCGGGAAGTCCCAGTCTATGTCCGTTTCCTGTGGAATGTAGCCGACGGCATTCTCCCGCCGTGCAGTCCGTATATCCTGTCCGTTCACCTGAATAGTACCGGTGGTCTGTTTTTTGGTCCCGGTCAGCAGTTTCAGAAGAGTGGATTTACCGGCCCCGTTGGGGCCGACCACCGCGATAAACTTGCCTCGGGGCAGGGCGAGTTCGACCCCCTCCAGAGCGCGCACTGCGCCATAGTCGGCGCTGATATCCCTGGCAAATATGGAATAACTGCTGTTTGATATGGTATCGGATTGAATCATAATTCCTCTCCTCCCAGATATTCGGCCAGCAGCCTGGCGTTGTGCCGCAGCATCTGTATATAGTCCTCGGCAGTGCTGCCGGGCTGCCCGACGGAATCGACATACAGGGGACCGGCCACCGCTGCTCCTGTTTCAGCAGCAACGCTCCGTGCGTGGCGGTCGCCGCTGGTGCTTTCATAGAAGAGTACCGGGGCGTTTGTCGCAGCTATACGCTCAATAATCCGTGAAAGCTGCCGGGGAGTGCCCCCTTCCTCGGTATTGCTTCCCCATATGGCATCATGGGTAAAATCAAAGGCCTCGGCAAAATACAGGAAGGCTGCTTCACTGGTAATAAGCACACGCTCCTCCCGGGGGATGGATAGCATTATGTCCTGCATCTCTGTGTATAACTGCTCAAGCTGTGCAGCTGCGGTCTCGGTATTGCGCTGATAGTGCGTTTCCCCTTCCGGGTCGATGGTAATCATATAATCACGGATTACCTCGAGGTAAGCGATGGCGCGCCGCGGATCCATCCACAGGTGCGGATCCGGGTTTCCCTGCAGATCCCCGGTTTGAATCGGGATGGTTGACGCATCGGCGAGTTCCGCGGTCGCAAGAATCGGAACCTCGCTGTCGGCAGTCGCATGGACCTGATCCATCCACTGTTCAATCTCATAGCCGTTATAGAAAATTATATCGGCGCTTTCGATGTCGGCAAAATTGCGGGGGACCATTTCCCATTCATGCACCTCGGCCCCGGCAGGTGTGAGAACACGGATATCCGCCCGGTCCTGTATCACCATATCTGCCAGATCCTCCAGGACTGTAAATGAGGTCAAGACTACAAGCTTATCGTCGGTCGTATCCGGGCTGTCGGGTGTACAGCCTGCTGCAGCGAGAATGAGAATGAAAAGGATGGCTGCGGGGAGACCCTTGATGATAGATGACATGCGTTTCCTCCTGCTGTCCATAGTTCTGGGACTAATATTCAAATAATATACTTTGATTAATCAAAGTTAATACATGTGCGTATATGTGTCAAGACTGTAAATCTCTTGAGCTACCTGTTAGATTATACCTATGGAGGTGTACGTATGCGTGTTCTTGTAATTGGTGCTCACGGAAATACCGGGAAGAGGGTGGTCCATCTGCTTGCACAGGGTCGGCACCACCCGGTAGCAATGATTCGGGATGCGGCACAAGCCGGGGTTTTTACCGATCAGGGAATCGAAACCGTAATAGGAGACCTTGAGTATCCGATTGATCATGCCGTGAAGGGGTGTGATGCGGTGATCTTTGCTGCCGGATCGGGTGGAAAAACCGGCAAGGACAAGACAGTGCTGGTAGACCATATCGGGGCAATCCGTTCGATGGTTGCCGCAGCGGTGCATGGGGCCCGGCGCTATATAATGCTCTCGTCAATTGGTGCATCAACCGGGAGCACCTCGCCGATAATGCATTATCACCGTGCCAAGGGATATGCAGATGAGTTTCTGCAGGGTATGGATCAGGTGATGGACCATACCCTGGACTGGTCGATTGTCCGTCCCGGAAGACTCACCGACGAACCGGGCGGAGGGGTGTCGATTGCCGACCCGGGTACGGAAAAGCCGACAACCTCGCGGCAAACCCTGGCTGCTGCACTGGTGGCCTGCCTGGACGAACCGGCTTCCATCCGCCGGACCTTTCATCTTTTTGATGGCGAGGCGACCGTGGAAAAGGCCTTGTCGGAACTCGGGTAGTCGTTTGGAAAACAGCAGGATGCATACCGGGTTTTTGGCACATGCCTGGAGCTATCGGGGCCAGGTCCGCTTGTCCGGAAGGCTGTCGGACGGCAGGAGCTTCGCCGCAGTCATTGATCCAGGTGCGCAGAAAACCCTTTTCCCCGACACTACAGCGACGGAAGAAAAAGGATGGCGGAACTGGCAGGGCAATCCCCTGACCCTTGAAGAATTTACCGGGGGAGTAGTTTCCGGCATGGGATTAGCCGACGGGTTTCTGCTGCTAAGGGGTATTCGCGGGTCGATTTGCCTAAACGGCGAGTTTGTTCCCGGTCAACGGGTAGACTGCTTCTTTCGCAACCCCGAAATCACCGCTGCCGAATACGATCCGGCACTGGTATGGGCGGCAGTGGATATAGAGACCGACCGTGAAGACCGGGTACTGGCAGCATCCATTGTGTGCGGGGGTCGGCATATGGTCGTATTCCATGGGGATCAGCTGGATGATGATCGCATACGCTGTGTACCCTCCGAACGGGATCTGTTGGAAACCTTTGCCGGACTGATTCGCATCTGGGATCCGGATGTAATTACTGGTTGGAACGTTGCCGACTTTGATTTTTCCGTGCTGGCAAAGAGGTTTTCTGCCTGCGGCATTCCGTTTGATATAGGCAGAACCGGACAGGAGACGGCCCGTACCCGGGTGAGTGCTTCCGGTATGACAAGGGTCATTGTACCGGGGCGACAGGTGGTGGATTCACTACGGGTTGTGCGCGGTTCCGGACGAAGGTTTGAGGATATGCGGCTGGAGACGGTGGCGCAGCAGCTGCTGGGTACCGGAAAATCGGTTTCCCTGGAGGGGGAGGATAAGCTGGCCGAGCTTGAACGTCTTCGCAGCGAGGATCCCGTACAGTTCTGCCTGTACTGCCTGCGGGATTCCCGGCTGGTGCTGGAAATTCTGGCGAAGACCGGTCTGGATTCCCTGACTGCGGTGCGAGCCGGGTTAACGGGGGTGAGTCTGGACATGGCCTGGACCAGCATTCCGGCCTTCGAGCGTATTTATGCCCTGGAGCTGGTCGGTCGGCGGGTTCTTCCGCCGCAGGAAGCTGCGGAGGGTGTCGTTTTCGGAGCACCGGGCGGAACCGTACTGGACCCGGTAGCGGGGCTCTTTTCACATGTGATGGTTTTTGATTTCCGCAGCCTGTATCCGTCTATAATGCGAACCTTCAATATTGATCCCTTGGGTTATGAGGAAGCCCGGCGGCATCCGGAGACTCCTCATATAACTGCACCGAATGAGGCACGATTCAGCCGTGAGCCAGGGATTCTCCCGGCATTGCTGGACCGCTATTTCAGCTCACGCGAAAAAGCCCTTGCCTCCGGGGATGAGATCAGCGCATATGTGTATAAAATCCTGATGAACTCCTTTTATGGTGTTCTGGGATCAAGCAGCTGTATCTATGCCCGGCGTGAACTGGCCGGCGCAATTACCGGTTTCGGCAAGCTGTGCCTGCATTTTGCGCGCGACTTTTTCCAGAAGGCAGGGCTGACTGTGCTGTACGGGGACACGGATTCGGTCTTTGTATATGGTGGAGGACCGGATGGAGCGGTTGACGGGGAGGCACAGGCGAGTGAGCTGAATCATCAACTGGATGCCTTTATTGGGGAGAAGTACGGGACGGCATCTGCAATCAAGATTCGCTTTGAAAAGGCATATCGCTGGTTTCTGCTGCCGAAGCTGCGGTCTCAGGATGCAGAAAACCGTATACGGGGACGGGCAAAGGGGTATGCCGGTTTGTCGGCCGAGCAGGAGCTGGAGATGCGCGGGATTGAGGCTGTACGCAGCGATTACACTGCGCTGGCACGACGGTTTCAGACAGAACTGCTGGAGCTGCTGTTTGCCGGTGCCGGGGCAGCGGAACTGGACGGGTATGTCCGGCGACAGATCGCTGACTTGCTTGCAGGGAAACTGGACCACGAGATTGTCTACCGGAAGGTCCTTCGCCGTTCCGCGCAGGAGTATACCCATGCAGCGACCCCGCAGGTGCGTGCCGCACGCAAACTGGGGTGGACCAGCCGGCGCGGACGTATCGCCTATATAATGACGGTGGATGGTCCCGAGCCGGTATCGCTACTGCAGCATACCCCGGATTACCGGCATTATATCGAGCATCAGTTGAAGCCCATCTGGATGAGTATTGCGGAAACAGTCGATCTTGGTGACTCGCTGGTGCGGATTATGGGCGGACCCTCCGCACAGGAACAGCATCCGGCAGCCGGGAAGC
>CAZANF010000247.1:0-4316 GCA_964486425.1 uncultured Spirochaeta sp.
AGCAGCGCCTTTCGCCAGATAACCCGTCATCGGTATCGCGTCCGGTAGCCCATATATACCCCCAGGAGAAATTCCATGAAACTGCATGCGAAACAACAGGAAGCAATCCGGACAGACCGTACCGCAGTGGTATCTGCCGGGGCAGGTTCCGGCAAGACCATGGTGCTTACGGAGCGCTATGTCCGGTTAATAACCGAGGGGGCGGATGTAGAAGGAATCCTTACCCTAACCTTTACACGTAAGGCGGCCGCAGAGATGCGGGAGCGAATTCAGATGGCGCTTGCAGGCGCCGCGAGGGATTCTGATCGCTCCCCTGCTGCGCGGGAACGGGCCGAGCGGGCTATTGCCCGTTTTCCGCAAGCCCGTATCACCACACTGGACAGCTTCTGCAATACGGTTGTTCGCGAAGCCGCACGGAGCTACGGGATTACCCCCGAGTTCACGACCGACGAGCAGCGGGTGAGGGAGCTGCTGCTGCAGGAATGCCTGGGTTTTCTGGCGGAACACCGCGATAATCCCGGTATGCAAGCCTGGCTTCAGGACTTCTCGGTGGAGCGGGTTTTGCATAATGGATTGATACCCCTGGCAGCCGAGGAGTTCTCCATCGCGAAACCCCGGAACTGGGCCGAGTACACGGAGGAAATCATAGAAGAAAGCCTGCAGCAGGCGATTGAGATCATCCGGAGAATTGAGGAGCTTGGCTCAAAAGTTGTGCAGTATCCGCATGACGACAGCAAATTCCTTACCGGCATGATCCGGATAATACGGGACCATGAGCTGCTGCCCGGGCAGGACACATCCTCTCTGCTTGAGGTTGCTGAGGCTATGTCGCTGCTGACGCACGGGGTACGCAAGCAAGGCAGGTACCGGGCCGAGGTTGCCGAGTGGATTGAGCCGGCCAGGGAGCTGCATGATCTGCTCAAGCTGCAGGTTCCGCCGGCTGTGAACGCTGTGCGGATTGTTCCCTATCTGCGCGCTCTGGGCAATCTGTGTGATGAACTGCAGCAGCGGATAATTGAACGCAAGCGTGCCTCAGGGATCTTGAGTTTTACCGACGTTGCCGGTCTGGCGCTGCATGCATTGCTTACCCAGCCGGATCTGCGCAGGTATCATGCAGGACGCATCAGCCACATTATGATAGACGAGTTCCAGGACAACAATCAGCTGCAGCAGGATCTGCTGTTTACTCTGGCGCTCAAGGATCCTGCCGACTCCAGGGTCTATACCGAGTCCCCGCAGCTGGAGGACGTATCCGAGGAGAAGCTCTTCTTTGTCGGTGATGAAAAGCAGTCGATATTTCGTTTTCGCAATGCCGATGTATCGATCTTCCGCTCTCTGTCGGAGCGGGTCGGCGAATACGGGGGCTCGACAATCGATCTGCGGGTGAATTACCGCAGTGAACCGCGGATAATTGCCCTGTTTAATCAGCTGTTTCCGCAGATATTCGGGGATGCCGGGCAGGAATATGAGGCGCGCTTCGAACCCCTCGAACCGCGTGCTTCAACAAAAGGGATTACCCCCTGTATTGAGGTATGGCTGAATGAATCAAGCAGCGAAGATGACGCGGACAGCGAAGGTGTCCTGAACAGCTCTGCCAGTGAGGCGGAATACCTTGCATCCTGGCTGGCACAGCAGGTCGAAACCCGGGCCTTGCTGGTTCCCGGGGACAACGGGGAACTGCGCCCGGCTGAATATCGCGACTGTGCGGTGCTGTTCCGCTCCGGCGGATCGGTCATGGATTTTGAAGAGGCAATGCGGCGTCACGGAGTCCCGTATAATTCGATGATCATGCGCAGCCTGTTTCTTGAGGCACCTGCCAATGATATCTATGCGGCCCTGCAGCTGGCGGTATACCCGGAGGACCGGAATGCATACGCGGCGGTTCTGCGCAGCCCTTTTGTAGGGTTGGATGACTACAGTTTTTTCCGGTTGATGCTGGAGCATGATCTACCCGTATTTCCGGATGACGACTGCCTGCGTGAGCTGGGCCTGCCGCAGGCCGAGATTCGCAAAATTCAGCAAGGGCGGAGCATGCACCGGTTTATTCAGGCTCAGTATCACCGGTTAACCCCGGTGGAGCTGCTTGATTACCTGTGGTTCGACTGCGGATACCGCTGGTTTCTGCTGAGCAGCCCGGCGAACCATGCATATGTGGAGCATTTCGAGTATCTGCGTGAGTGGTTCTCCCGGCCGGGGCTGCATCTGCTGCCGCTGCTGCAGGAGCTTCGCGACCGTCTGGGATCCAATACCAAATACGACGGCAGCGAGATCGTACGCGAGCAGGAGAATGCCGTAACCATATTGACCGTACACAGCTCAAAGGGGCTGGGGTTTCCGGTGGTGATACTGGCGCGAGCCGGTCAAAGGCCGAACAGCGACGGGGGTTCGCCGCTGGGACACTACAAGGGAAGGCCGGTATTTATGCTCTCCGATCCCGACTCCTCCCGGCAGAATCGTACCAGTCTGCTGGTGCATAACGCAGCCGAGGAGGAGGCGCTGCAGCAGCAGGCGGAGCTGAAGCGTCTGTTATATGTGGCGCTTACACGGGTCAAGCAGCATCTGGTTATCTCCGGCATTGATGTGGCCAAGACCGCCCCGAAAGAGGGGAGCGACAGGATTGAGAGTACCTTCGGCGGGCTGCTGCGTACGGCGCTGGGATTGCATCCCGAGACGGGTGAGGTCATCGATTGCGGTACTGAAACCATTACCGTTCGATGGATTCCGCGTGTTCCGCGGGAGGTGCTGTGGCGCGGAAAATCCCTTCCCGCACGGGATGCAGCGGAAGGGATTGTCGCATTACAACAGGCAGCGGTTCCGGCTGTCGATGTATATCCGGGTACAATTAGCGTGAGTGAGCTTTCCCGTCAGCTGCGTGAAGGGGATGTCTTGCAGGCTTACACTCCGTCCGGGGTGGCCCTGCATCTGCCGGGAACAGCTGCTGCTGAGGCAATCAATGAACCGGATGATGCACTTTCGGTTGATCCGCTGCTGGAACGGATTGGATGGGAGGATCGCTTCGGAAGCCTCTGCCACTTTATTCTCGAACAGCGGGCGGTGCGCCCTCCGGGTCCGGGAAGCACCCGCGAAATAGCCGACCTGGCGGCGAGCCGGTTTCAGAGTCGACTCGCAGAGGACGAATGGCAGCCGATATGGCGTGAAGCATGGGGCCTGTCCGAGCGATGGTTTGCCGGGGCGCAGGCGGCCCGGCTGGGGATTCTGCCGGGGTCCGCACTCAAGCGAGGCGAGTTTCGGGCCGGGGGCTTTCCGCAGCTTTTGACGGAGCGTGAGTTTCTCATGCAGGTTACTGTCGACGGCTTGCTATATCGGGTGCGTGGAATCATGGATGTCACGGTGGAGAATGCAGAGACGGCTCTGGTGCTGGATTACAAAACCGACAAACACTGGGATCCGCTTTCGCATTGGGTGCAGCTTGCATTGTACCGGGAGGCTTTGCAGGGAATCTGCGGCAAACCGACGACGGCCTGTCTGGCGGCGCTGCGGTCCGGCAGGGTAACGGAGCTAGATGCTTAGCATTGCTACCCCGAACAGTGCGAGGACCAGTCCTGCGATACGGTTGGCAGTCAGGTATTCGCCGAGGACGAACCTTCCCAGGAGAACGGTTGGTCCCGGACACAGCGACGATATAATGGAAACAATCGGCAGCAGCTCAAGCCGGGCGGATATGACAAAGGCAATATTTGCCGCTGTATCGAAGCTGCCGGTAACGGCAACCGCAGGTATGCTTTCTCGCGCAATTCGGATGCTCCGTCCCTGCAGTCTGGCCAGAATCGACACTACCACGACCGATGCGGTCCGGGATGATACGATCGGCCAGAATCCGGATGCCTCCGCCGGGCGTGATATAAGAATAAAAAAGGCACCGAAGGCAATCCCGGCAATCGCACCGCAGTACATGGATGTGAGCATGCGCGTGCGTTCAAGGTGTGCGCCGGGTTCATAGGCGAGTAGAAAGATCGCCGGGGTACTTACGGCAATCCCGATCCAGCCGGTGACCCCGGGCATTTCCCCCAGCAGGACTCCGCCGAGTACCGGGACGGCCGCTCCGATTACCGCAGCCAGCGGGGCAACTATTGCAACAAAGCCCTCGGCCAGTCCCTTGTAGAGATAAGCCAGGCCGAACGCGCCGGTCAGCCCGGCGGCGGCGCCCCACAGGAGATCCGGCGGGGTAACCCTGGTCCAGCCGAGCAGCGGCGCCGCGATTAGGGCGATAATGAGCCCGAGAATTTGTGATATTACCAGCACTCCGATTACCGGGCTGCGCCGGGAAGCCAGCCCGCCGGAAAACTCCGCTGGTC
>CAZANF010000248.1:0-4299 GCA_964486425.1 uncultured Spirochaeta sp.
GTAGAGCTCCACCTTGCCAAGGTGGATGTCGCGGGTTCGAATCCCGTCTCTCGCTCTTCAAAGCGTACTGGGTTGCCAGTACGCTTTTTTTATACTTTATTTACAAGGATGTACCTGTGGTAAAAGAAAAAAAAATCGAACCCCTCGATAATTCCGCGATTAAACTAACGGTTACCGTCGAGCAAGATGCCGTACGTGAGGAATACGATACACTTCTGAAAAATTACGCCAAGGAAGCCCAGATAAAGGGTTTCAGAAAAGGAAAGGTACCACCTGCGGTACTCGAGCGAAAATTCGGCGAATCAATCCGTCATGAGGCATCCCAGAAAAGCCTGGAAAATGCCCTGCGAACGGTATTCGAAGAGATCGATGAAAAACCCCTGCCGTACTGTACCCCCACCCTCGTAGACGACCCGGATTTTTCAATGGCATCCGATCTGACTTTTTCGGTTACCTACGATGTTTTCCCGGAGATAACTATTGGTGAATATGAGGGAATCCAGGTTGAAGAGCCGCAGGTAACCATTACCAAGGATGATGAAAAGCGCGAGCTTGAACAGCTTCAGGAACAGAATGCAGTAGTAATCGAGAAAGAAGACGCCGCCATCAAGAACGGCCATATCGTCACCCTGCATTATCAGGAGCTGGACCCGGACGGCAACCCTGTTGAAGGAACCCGCCGCGAAGATTTCAGCTTCACCGTCGGCAGCGGCTACAACCTGTATCAGCTGGACGAAGACATTCAGGGAATGAAAAAAGGCGATTCAAAATCCATTACGAAAACCTTTCCGGATGATTACGAGCACAGCGAACTGGCAGGTCAGGAAAAGACCATACAGGTAGAGATTACCGCAGTAAAGGAAAAGGAACTTCCGAAAATTGATGATGAACTGGCACAGGATGTCAGCGAGAAGTACGAGACCATCGATGACCTGAAGAAAGACATCCGCGCCCGACTGGAAAAAAACCTGAAAACCAGACTGAAGCAGATCAAGGTTGATCAGCTTATGGATGCCCTGATTGAAAAAAGCACCATTCCGGTACCGGAATCCATGATGACCGCCGAGCTGGAGAATTCATGGCACCGCTTTGTGCATCAGTTCCGGGCTACCGAAGAACAGGTCCTGCAGCTGCTGCAAATGCAGGGAAAAGCCAAGGATGAACTCCTTGAGGAATGGCGCCCGGCTGCAGAAAAGAACCTTAAGCGCAGTCTGCTCACACAGAAACTGATTGAACTGGAAAAAATTGAGGTCAGCGACGAAGAGCTCGACGAAGAGCTGAAGGAACAGGCCGAACAAAGCGGCACCAGTGTGGACGAGCTGAAAGAGTATTTTGAAAAACAGGGCATGATGTCCTATTTGAAGCAGGATCTGCAGGAACGCAAGGCGCAGGATGCACTGCTTGACAAAGCAAAAATCAAGAAGGGCAAAAAATCCAGTTATATGGACGTTGTGCAGCCGAATCAGTAAATTGAGATCCGAGGATAAACATACATGAATGAGCAGAACAATACATTAGTGCCAATGGTCGTAGAGCAAACCGGTGTCGGTGAACGTTCGTACGACATCTTTTCCAGGCTGCTGAAGGATCGCATTGTCTTTCTGGACGGCGAAATCCATGATGTAACCGCCGACCTCATTGTGGCTCAGCTGCTGTTTCTCGAATCCCAGGATCCGGATAAAGAAATCAGCCTGTACATTAATTCCCCCGGTGGTTCGGTAACCGCCGGGCTGGCAATCTATGATACAATACAGTACATCAAACCGGATGTGCAGACGATCTGCATGGGACAGGCGGCTTCCATGGGCGCAGTTCTGCTTGCAGCAGGAACAGCCGGCAAGCGTCTTGCTCTCCCGTCCAGCCGTGTGTTGATGCATCAGCCATGGGGTGGTGCGCGAGGTCAGGCAAGCGACATTGGAATTCAGGCACGGGAAATAATCCGCCTGAAACGGCTGCTGATTGAGTACTTTGCAAACCACACCGGACACAGCTTTGAAAAAATCGAAACCGACATGGAACGGGATTTCTTTATGTCTGCTCAGGAAAGCAAAGAGTATGGTATCGTTGATCAGATACTCACAAGGGAGAAGCATGCTGAATAAGCGAAACGAAAATCAAAAAGTCTGCTCTTTCTGCGGTAAAAATGCGGAAATGGCCAAAAAACTGATTGCAGGCCCCGGGGTGTACATCTGTGATGAATGCGTTAATGTCTGCAAGAAGATCATAGACGATGAAGAGGATGTGGTAACCGCAGAATACCTTGATGCTATCCCGACGCCAAAAGAGATCAAGGAATACCTGGACAGCTATATTGTCGGCCAGGAACGAGCGAAGCGTACCCTCTCGGTAGCGGTATACAATCACTATAAAAGGGTTACCCACAAGGCGAAAATCGAAGGCGATGTCGAGGTAGAGAAGGCCAACGTGCTGATGATCGGTCCGACCGGAACCGGTAAAACCCTACTCGCCCGCACCCTGGCACGCAAGCTGAAGGTTCCTTTCGCTATTGCAGATGCAACCACCCTCACGGAAGCCGGGTATGTCGGGGAAGACGTAGAGAATATCCTGCTCAAGCTGATTCAGGCTGCCGGCAACAATATCGCAGCAGCTGAACGCGGAATCATATATATTGACGAGATTGATAAAATCGGCCGCAAATCCGAGAACGTCTCAATCACCCGGGATGTTTCCGGCGAAGGTGTTCAGCAGGCACTGCTCAAGATTATCGAGGGTACTATAGCCTCGGTACCCCCTCAGGGCGGACGCAAGCACCCGAGTCAGGAAATGATCAAACTGGATACCAGCAACATCCTGTTCATCTGCGGAGGAGCTTTTGTCGGGCTTGACCGTGTCATTGAACAGAGAATAACCGAACACCCGATGGGATTCGGGGCCACCGTTGCCTCTTCCAAGGACCGCAAGCTGGCCGAGCTGTACAGCGAACTCCATCCGGATGATCTGGTCAAATACGGCCTGATCCCCGAGTTTATCGGTCGTATGCCGATCAGCGTACCGCTGAATGAACTGAGTGAGGAAGACCTCGAGCGGATTATTACCGAGCCGAAGAACTCGATCATCAAGCAATATGAGGCATCGCTGCTGCTGGACGACGTGGAGATTGAGTTCCAGCGGGATGCAATCAGGGAGATTGCCCGGATGGCTCTTGGCAGAAAAACCGGTGCCCGCGGACTGAGGTCCATAGTCGAAAATGTCCTGATTGATCTTATGTTCGATTTGCCCTCTATGGAGGGACGCAAAAAGGTAATCATCTCACGGGAGGTAATTACCCAGGAAGCAAAGCCGGAAGTAATCGAACTCAAGCAATCGGCATGAAACTCTTTGATCGATCCTCAAGCAAGGGCGGCAGTAAAGAACTGCCCTTGCTGCCCAGTCCCGACATAGTACTCTTTCCTCATATGGTCGGTCCTTTCTTTATTGGAAAGGACGCTGGTGTTGAATCAATTAACATGGCCATGTCGGAGGACAGACGTATCATCGTGGTTCCCCAGATTGAGGACGTCACCAGTAAAAAAAACAGCCACAAAAACCCCGACCGCACCCTGAACTCCGTCGGCACCGTCGCCAGAATCCTGCAGGTCATGAAACTGCCGAACGGTTCGACCCGGGTACTGCTTGAGGGTGAACAGCGGGCAAAGATAGACAGCTTTACTCACCTGACCCCTCCCCTGCGGGCCAGGATTACCGATATTGAGCCCGGGGATACACCGGCCAACGCCGCAGTCCTGATGCAGGCAATTCAAACCAGTTTTGCCCAATTGGTAAAGGGTGCAAAGAATGTAAACCCGGAGGTTCTTCGTCAGGTAGAACGGGCTGATTCGCCGGACCGGCTGGTCGATCTTGTAGCAGGACATTCGACCCTGAACCGGCAGAAAAAACTGGAGCTGCTTAACTCCGAGAGCACAGAGTACCGGCTGGAAGAGACTGCAGTAGTGATTGATGCCGAGATCGAGGTTAATTCGCTGCGGAAGGATATATCCGATCGCGTAAAACAACGCATGGAACGCAATCAGAAGGAATACTTCCTCAACGAGCAAATCAAGGAGATTAACAAGGAACTCGGCAGGGAATCCGACGACAGCAGCGGGATCAAGGAACTGGAGAAATCGATTGATGAGCTGGATCTGCCCCCTGAGTTTGAGCAAAAGGTCCGCAAGGAACTGAAACGACTTGAGCGCATGCAGCCCATGGCCCCGGAGGCCGGGATTCTGCGTACCTACATCGAGTGGATAATCGACCTGCCATGGACCGAACAGGATGCCGGGATTCCATCGATGGATA
>CAZANF010000249.1:0-1999 GCA_964486425.1 uncultured Spirochaeta sp.
CCGGGGCAACCCGGCCGCGATAGCCGAGCACGGGTGGCAGCCCGTTCCCGGATCATTTTCGGTATCTCTCGCTTCCTCCGGATACCAGCGAGGCTGTGCCGGAGCACCCCCCAGCGGGAGATCCTTGCTGGTCTCCGGGCCACACCTGGATGCCCGGTGTCCCGTTTCCCCGCCCTTCAGGCGCCCCCATTCGCAGCCGAGCTGCGGCAGGACCCTCGCTGCGTCATCCCTATCCGCCTCGGCGCCAATAGCAGAGCCGGTAAGCAGCCGAGCCTCATGCAGATTCGGGGTAATTACGGTTGCCAGCGGAATCAGCACCTCGCGTACCGCGTCGACCGCATCCTCCTCCAGCAACACATCGCCGCTGGTTGCGACCATTACCGGGTCCAGTACAACCGGAACTGCACGCTCCTGCTCACGAAGACCCCGCAGGGCCTCGGCCACTGCATGCACCACAGCAGTGTTGTGCAGCATACCGATTTTTACCGCATCAACATGGATATCCGAGAGCACCGAACGCAGCTGTTCCGCAACCCCCTCCATCGGCACAGGATACACCCCCTGCACCCCCACCGTGTTCTGGGCCGTCACCGAGGTAATCACCGATGCACCGTACACCCTGAGCATAGTGAAGGTCTTGAGATCCGCCTGAATCCCCGCCCCTCCGCAGGAATCCGAACCGGCAATCGTCAGCACCACCGGCGGCCGCCGGTCGGACCCGCTATTAGTCGTATATGGAACCACCTAATCCTCCTGAGGTACAGAAGGCTTGCAGCAGCACTGGAAAGGACACCATTAGTCGCCCGGAACGGCATAAAAAAAACACCGCTGCCGGACGGTGTTATTTCATCAAACCAAATTTCCCTACGCCGGAATTACCCGGATCAGGTCAATGGGTCGACGGCATACCAGCCATCCTCTCAGCCTGCTTAGTGCAAGCTCCCCTTCATAATGTGTGCCCATTCTACCGCCGACACACAGGCTGGTCAAGCGAGACTTCATGCGGATACAATGCTTTGTTGCCCCATATCCGGAGCTGTGCTACCATAGCGACATATGAAAATGGGTTTTCAAGTATCACAGCTTGATGTCGGCTACAGCAGGATCCTGGTTGCAGGGCTTAATTCTTTCTGCTCTAAAAACGGAATTGACCTTATCGTGTTCCCCGGAAGAGCACCCGGCTGGCCTTATGGCGGATACGAATATCAGCATTCTGCAATCTACGAACATATCACAACCGGCAACCTCGACTGTCTTGTAGTTGCATCCGGCACCCAGTGTAACTATGTGTCCTATGAGTCCTTTTGCGCAGAGATTCAAGCCTATCATCCACTTCCGGTAGTGAGCCTCTCTATCCCGCTTCCGGGAGTTCCTGCCGTCAAGATCGATAATCGCCAGGGGCTCTATGACTTGCTTGAACATTTGTACCAGGTACACAGCTGTCGCCGATTCGCAGTACTGAAGGGTCCCGTGGGTAACGAGGAATCAAGCCAGCGCCTGCGCGTCTTTCACGATTTTCTGGATGACCATGATATTGCACGCGACCCAGTGCTTGAACTGCAGGGTGATTTTACCGAGCAGGATATCGACCTCAAACTTGATAGATTACTCACCGAACACGGCCTGTGCTTCGACGCCCTGTTAGGCTTGAACGATGTTATGGCTATCGCAGCCCAACGGCATCTGCAGGCCCTCGGATATCGCATTCCTGCAGATGTATGCGTTGCTGGCTTCGACGGGATTGAGCAGGGGCAGCTGGAAAACCCGACGTTGACAACGGTGTATCAGCCATTGGAAGAACAGGCATGGCACGCAGCCGGCCTGGCGGTCCGGTTGGCCGAAGGGCATGACGTACAGCTCGAGCACATATTTCCAACCAGGCCGGTTATCCGTGAAAGCTGCGGATGCATGTCGGCTACAGTTGCTTCCATGGATCCCGCTGTCGACCTGTCTCAAGCACATGAAGCCTCACCTCTAACTATCCGTCTGCAGCAGATCT
>CAZANF010000249.1:2009-4288 GCA_964486425.1 uncultured Spirochaeta sp.
ATCGGAGTACACCCCCGCCGAGAAACATCATGCTATCAGCACGGCCTACCGCAACACACTTGCGGGTCCGGACCAGGCCGGGAGCCGTCAATTATTCGACTACTGCTTTCAGGGAGCACGCATCCTGTTGTCCGAACGGTTGCTCGGCAAATCAGGACGTCATCTGCAGGAGGTTATCCATCACATCATCCTTCTGCGAGAAAATCTTGCTCAATTGGTATCGATGGTGGCAACAGAGGAGCTTGCAGATCAGCTTCACGAGCATCTGAAAAGACTTGATATCCGCAGCTGCGCGCTTGTTATTTTCCAGGAACAGATCTCGAACCGGTGTAGAAAACATTTTGCATTGCCGGAGGAGGCACAGCTGCTGCTGTCTTACGATCAGGACTGGGATTTCAAGCATCAGCAGAGCCGGAAACTCATCTTCAATCCCAGGACAAGCATGCTGCCCGAAGGATGCTTTTCACCCCGAACACGTACCCTGCTATGCTCTTCACTTTTCCACCGCGACGAACAACTGGGCTACATTGTATACGAACCCGGTGAACTGGATCCTGCTATTTACGAGACAATCGTAGCACAGCTTGCCAGCACAATAAAAACCGCTCTCATTTTTTCCGCCAAGTTGCAGGCCGAGAAGCGCTTGCGTACTGCAATGTCGGAGCTGGAGAAATACAACCGCAAACTGAATAAAATCTCGATGACCGATTCCCTTACCGGGCTATACAACCGAAGAGGATTCCTCTCGATAGGAAACCAGAGTCTGGACCTGGCAGTCAGAATGGGAAAATCAGGCATGGTGGTTTTCTGCGACCTGGACAGTCTTAAGGTCATCAACGATAACTTCGGGCATGATGCCGGCGACCGTGCCATTATTGCCGCAGCTGAAATCATGCATAAAACCTTCCGTGGTCTGGATGTAGTGGCTCGTTTGGGAGGAGACGAGTTCTCGGCCCTCGCAGTCGATCTGCATCCGAGTTTTCTTGAAAAACTTCATTCACGTCTGGACGAACAGACTCAATCATATAACAGTACCTCGAATGAACCCTTCCTGCTCTCATTCAGTATGGGGGCGGCTCCGTTCACCGGCGACACTACAGTAGCGCTGGAACAGCTGCTAACCAAAGCCGACAGCATTCTGTACGAGGAAAAGCGATCAAAGCAGGACCGCTCCCTGCACGTTATACGCCCTACCTCTACATAGTTCACCAGATTGCAGGGAGCATATCCGGGTTCACCCGATAATCAACCAGACTGTGTAGCCCGCGTACAGCAGCAGCAGGATGCCACCTTCCATCCGGGTGATGCGTCCCTGCCGTTTCCCAAACCCGTAGCACAGCACAAACAGCAGCATCGTCATTCCCGACATAACCAGCATATCACGCCGCAGCAGCTGCGCAGGAACGGTTGAGGGATGGATCAATCCGGCGAGGCCGGCTACGAGGAGGGTATTGAAAAGATTCGACCCGATCACATTCCCCAATGCGATATCGTGCTCTCCCCGACGGGCTGCGGCAATTGAAGAAGCCAGCTCCGGCAGAGAAGTTCCTACCGCCACAATAGTAAGCCCAATAATCATTTCGCTGATTCCCAGCAGCATTGCGACCTCAACCGCGCCCCATACCAGCAAGCGGGAGGAAAAAATCAATAGAATCAACCCTGCGACAACCCAGAAGAGTGCTCTGCGGACCGGCATATCCGGCACTGCAGATCCGGTCTCTACCTGTACGGCCAGGGCATCATCCTCACGCCGGCGCCCTTGATACAGCGTCCACAGCATCAGCAATGCGAAAACTGCAATCAGCAGCAGAGCATCCAGCCTGCTCATCTCCAGATCAAACAGCAGTACAACCGAGAAGACGGTCACCAGCAGCAGCACCGGCAGCTCCCGGCGGAGTACCGAGGATCCCACAAGGATCGGACGAATCAGCGCTGTAATTCCCAGAATGAGTGCTGCATTGACAATGTTGGAGCCGAACGCATTCCCCAGCCCAATCCCGGTACTTCCCTCAACCGATGCCAGGGCCGAGACCACCAGCTCGGGAGCAGAGGTTCCGAATCCTACAATCACCATGCCGATCAGAAGGGGCGGCATGCCGAAGTACCGTGAGGCAGAAGCCGCACCAGCGACAAAACGATCGGCACTCCACACCACCGCTATCACTCCCAGGAATATCGCGCCTGCAGCGATCATCATTTCATGTTCCTCCGCGGGAAGTATATCACCGGTTAAATCCTGCAGAAAGATCCTTGTCCTGTCCGGCCGGCCTGCCCCACCT
>CAZANF010000250.1:0-4273 GCA_964486425.1 uncultured Spirochaeta sp.
GCCGGCTTTCTCGCCGGCAATCTTTTCTATAGTGTCGCCGAGGATGTCGGTATGCTCAAGTTCGATTGAGGTACATACAGCGGCCTCGACAGAGACGGCTATGTTGGTGGCGTCCAGGCGTCCGCCGATTCCGGTTTCCACTACCGCATATTCGCATTTCGCTGCCGCCGCAGCCCAGAAAAACAGGGCTGTCAGCAGCTCAAAAGTGGTTGGAGCAGATTGCTGCAGAGGGCTTCCAGGTGAGGTTGTTTCCAGCTTGAGCAGCCTGATTCCCTGCAGCAGCAGAGAGTCGGGCATGCCGCTGCCGATCATCCGTATTCGCTCACGGTAATCGAGCACATGCGGAGAGGTATACAGGGCGGTCCGCTTTCCGAGAGCATGCAGCTGGTTGGCAATCATGGTCGCAGTTGATCCCTTGCCCTTGGATCCGGCTATATGCACGATACGCAGCGAGTTCTGCGGGTTGTCGAGGATTTCAAGAATAACCCTCATGCGGTCCAGGCGGTATTCACGCTTGTCGACTGCTTTCCTCTCGAAATTGGTGAGTGATTCTATCCAGGCGAACCCATCGTCGAGTGTTTCTAACGGAGATGTCAGGTTCATACCGATTATAAACTCCTGTTTCGATCCCGAATTGCCTTGGCGTGGGTCTGAAAGCCCTCGTAATCTGCAAGTGCGGTTACCTTGTCCGCGAGGGCATCGTAGCCGGTCGGTTCCAGGTATACCACCGAGGAGTACTTTATAAAATCACGCACCGACAGCGCGGAATAGGTTCTGGCATTTCCGCCGGTCGGCAGTATAGCATTCGGCCCGGTTATATAGTTTGCAATCGAGAAGGGAATATTGCTGCCCAGTAGAATCTCGGAGGCATTGCGGATTAACCCCATCGTGGTCCATGGTTCCTGGGTGCGAATCTGGAGATGCTCGGGCGCAAACATGTTTACGATTTCGGCCCCCTCGGTCAGATCACTCGCCAGAAAAATACCCCCGTAGGTACTGAATACATCCTTCAGAAAGCCTTTGCGCGGTTCCTCCACCTCTTCGATAAGGTCGGGAAGGATATCTGCGACCGCCTCAGCTACCGGTTCACTTGTGCAGATTAATATGGCGGAGGAGTCTGATCCGTGTTCTGCTTCGATTATCAGATCCAGGGCAACGGTGTATGGATCGGCGAATTTGTCGGCCAGGATGATGGATTCCGATGGTCCTGCGGGCATGCCGATATCCACCGTTCCTGTCAGGAGTCGTTTGGCTGCGGTGACGTACATACTCCCCGGGCCTTGAATCTTTACCACCTTTTGTATGGTTTCGGTTCCATAGGCCAATGCGGCTATGGCGTGCGGTCCGCCGATGCGGTAGACCTCATCCACTCCGGTAGCTGCTGCAGCATACAGGACGGCCGGATCAACGCTGCCGTCGGGTTCGGGTGGTGTCACCATTACGATTCTGGGAACCCCTGCCAGCTTGGCCGGAATACTCTGCATATACACCATAGAGGGGAAGCTGCCGCGTCCATGCGGGACGTACAAACCGACAGAGTCGATCGGGCTGTGGCGCTCACCGACGATTACCCCGGGCTGAATTTCCATCATGGTACTGGAGGAGGGAAGCTGGGTTTTGTGAAACCGGGTAATATTAGCGATGGCATGATCAAGTGATGCTCGGACCTCAGGATCCAGCTGCTGCCCGGCAGCAGCGAACTCCTCGTCGGATATTCGCAGCGGGACCGACGAGAGATCGACCTTGTCCAGGCGGTTAGTCAGGGAACGAAGCGCTGTGTCTCCGTCCTCGCGTACCATATCCATAATCTCCTGAATGGAATCCTGAATATCGCGAATATTCAGTTCCGAACGTGCCAGAAATCGCTGCTGTTCCTCACGAGACACGTCCTTCCATCTGCGAACCTGCAACTGCATAATCATACTCCTTATGTACACCAAGCACTATAGTAGCGACTGGTGATTCCGGCAAGCCCCGGGTGTATCCCGGTCTGTCCCATGTTGCTTTTTTTACTCCTCTGTTTTACTGTGACAGGAACCATTGTGACAGGGTTTATGGAGGGTTTTACATGGTAATTACACCGATGATTCGGAACAATATTTGTCTTAACTGTCATCCGCTCGGATGTGAAGAACTGGTCAATCAGCAGATCAGATATGTTCAGGCACAGGAAACGCGGAACTCCCGGGGTTTTCGCAAGGTACTAATAATCGGCGGATCTACCGGGTATGGTTTAGGAGGTCGCATTGCTGCTGCATACGGATGGAATGCTGCAACCCTCAATGTCTCCTTTGAAAAGGAGTCCAGTGACAAACGCCCGGCCAGTGTCGGCCTCTATAATACCAAGGCCTTCGAGAAGCAGGCTGCCGCCGACGGGCTGTATGCCGAATCCATTTTCGGAGATGCCTTCAGCCCTGAGGTCAAGGAGCAGACTGCCGCCAAAATTGCTGCAGATCTGGGCCGGGTGGATCTTGTGTTATACAGCATTGCCTCACCGGTCCGACCGAATCCGGAAACCGGCGAATTGTATCGATCGGTTCTGAAACCCCTGGGCGAAACCTACACCGCTACCTCGCTGAATCTCAAGGATCGCAGCCTGGAACAGGTATCAATAGAACCGGCAACCGAGAAAGAGGCTGAAGAAACCGTCAAGGTGATGGGGGGAGAGGACTGGCAGGAATGGATCAGGGTTCTGCGCAAGCACGACGTACTCAGTCCGGAATGTGTCACACTTTCCCTGTCGTATATCGGTCCCGAGATTACGACCCCGATATATCGTGACGGTACAATCGGCCAGGCCAAGAAGCATCTGGAAAGAACTGCGCATATCCTGAATGAGCAGCTTGCAGATATACAGGGCCGCGCCTATGTATCGGTAAACAAGGCGCTGGTAACCCGGGCCAGCGCGGTTATTCCGGTAGTGCCGCTGTACCTTGGGGTTCTGTACAAGGTTATGAAACGCAAAGGGCTGCACGAGGGTTGTATCGAACAGATGTTTCGCCTGCTGAACGAGAAACTCGCCGGTGAGGAACCGGAACTGGATGCACAGGGACGAATCAGGCTGGACGATTATGAGATGCGGGATGATGTTCAGTCCGAGGTCATGGAAGCCTGGAGCCAGCTGTCGAACGAGAATCTGGAGCAGCTGGCTGATATCGACAGCTATGAAAAGGAGTTCAAGCAAATTCACGGCTTCGACTTTGATGCTGTTGATTATTCACAGGATGTGCCGTTTCAGATCTCTTTCACGGATTCATGGATAAAGTAAATATAGCCTGGATCGGCACGGGTATTATGGGGGCACCGATGTGTGCTCATCTTATTGCCGCCGGTATGCAGGTCGTGGTTCATAACCGGACCAGGGAAAAGGCGGAACCGCTTCTCGACCTTGGTGCTCGCTGGGCGGATACCCCGGCGGAAGCTGTACAGGGGGTCGCGGTTGTGTTCACCATGCTCGGGTATCCCGACGATGTCGAGAGGATATACTTCGGCACGCCGGAAATACCGGGGATACTGGATACTGTCGCCCGAACAACCGTGTGTATCGATATGACTACCTCCAGTCCGGAGCTGGCTGAACGTATTGCTGCATACGGGTCTGCAAAAGAGATTTTTTGCCTTGATGCCCCGGTATCCGGCGGTGAAACCGGTGCACAGAATGCGCAGCTGGCAATTATGGTCGGAGGTAATCACTCCACATTCGCACAGGTACGATCACTCCTGCGCTGGCTCGGACCGGATCCTCAAAGAATGGGACCTGCCGGCTGTGGACAGCATGCAAAGATGGCCAATCAGATTCTTATTGCCTCTACCATGCTTGGGGTCGTAGAGGCGCTGGAATATGCCCGGAGCAAGCGTCTTCCGCTGGAACTGCTTGTCCCGCTGCTTGGTCAAGGTGCTGCCGGTTCATGGAGCTGGAATAATCTGGCACCAAAGATCTCCTCCGGGGATTATGCCCCCGGCTTTTATACCCATCACTTTCTTAAGGACCTCAAGATAGCCCTGGATGAAGCATCCAGGAGCGGATTATCGCTGCCGGGACTGACACAGGCGACTCAACTCTATGAAAGGGCTGTGCAGCTGGGGTTCGGTAATTCAGGTACGCAGGCACTTGCAAAGGTTTACACAACCGTTAACTGATAAAGGGAAACAAATGAATCTGGAAGCATATATTTTGGGTAGCGGTGGAACCATGCCGCTGCCTGGACGGTTTCTCACCTCTGTGCTGGTACGACGTGAGGGAGACCTGCTGCTGTTTGACTGCGGGGAGGGA
>CAZANF010000251.1:0-4232 GCA_964486425.1 uncultured Spirochaeta sp.
TATCGCCTCCCGTCCCTGCGGGACCGCCTCCGGCGCCCTGCGCATGCCTCAGCTCTTTTTCGAGTTGCGAACTGTAGTCTGCAATGCGTGTAACCCGATCATATCTGTCGGAAACCCGGCAAGTGACCTTGAATTCCAGCTTGAACACCAGCAATCCTCAGACTATACTTTCCTTATGGTAACCGAGCAGATAATGTCCGACATAATATCTACCATTGTACATATGACTTCGCCAAAGAAAATCATTCTGTTTGGCAGCTATGCTCGCAAAACCATGCTTGCCGAAAGTGATATCGATCTCATGGTTATTGTGGCCGATGATGTACAGGACATTCGTTCCCTTACCGCAGAACTGCACATCGCGATTAGTCGAATTATTGATGTGCCATGCGATGTACTGGTGGAGCGAGAGACGACCTTTGCCGAACGTGGAAGCCTTCCCACGCTTGAACAAACCATCATAAAAGAGGGGCATACCCTGTATGCAGCTTAAAGAACTGGTCGCTGAATGGCAGGAAAAGTCACGCAATGATATTTTATCGGCCCGCTTTCTTGTAAATATGCGTCCCATGCCGGTCGAGGTTATTGGATTCCATGCACAGCAGGCTGTGGAGAAAGCATTCAAAGCCGTGTTGGTGATGTATTCAATCAACCCCCAGAAGAGCCATGATCTGCTGTATCTGCACAAGATGTGCCTGAGCCATACCGATATTCAGCTTGATTGCGAATCTGCCTGCGCGCGTTTGAACCCTTATGCCGTGGAGCACCGATATCCAGGCGAGGTTTCTGTTGCATCCAGTCAGGTGCTCGAAGACTTGCATGATGCTGAATCCATCTGCGCCCGGATTATGGAATATCTGAACACGAAATTTGCTAGCCTACAGTAGATCCCAACTATGAGAAAAACCCGGGAGAGGCATTTGAAAAAATATTACAAATGCCTTTGTAGAAAAATCCCGAAAAAACCTGCAAAACGCACGGAAATCCTGCCAAAGCTGCATAAACACTTTCGTCTAAGTGTCCACTGTGTAGGAATTTAGCTAATCCCTGCCAAAAAACCTTCGTCCAGGCATACCGTTTTTTTATGCCCAAGCGGCAACCCTTCCGCAGGGGCTGCCCCCGGCACCTTCATTATCAATGTAGACGCCATTTTCGCTTCATCATCTGCACCCTCCATGCCGGGGTCGGCGAGCTCCGGGGTCCGGCTATCGCCTCCCGTCCCTGCGGGACCGCCTCCGGCGCCCTGCGCATGCCTCAGCTCGTTATCGAATCGCAAGCTGTAATCTGCAATGCGTGTAATCCGATCATATCTGTTGGAAACCCGGCTGGAGCTGGGGTTGGTGCGTGGTATGCAGGGAAGGGACAGGACCCAATGGAGTTGTGTGTAGGCCGGCTTGATAATACGGGATCAGGTAAATTCGATATCGATCTTGCGGTGCGGGGTATAGATCCCAAGCGGTACTTCTCAATCTATGGCCAATTATTGCTTCAGCTCAAACACCCCCTGGACCTTGTTGATCTGGATATTCAACCTGTATTTGGAAAAACGCTACAGGAATCAGGCCAATTGCAGCGGGTTGGAAAAAGTACTCCTGATTTCACTGGATGGCAACGTTCGTCAATCGTCAGCTACCTGGCACTCTGACTTATTGCTGGAATCAAAATCCCGGGGGGTGATTTCTGACGATCTTTATGGCCATTTAGCTGCGTTTCTTGGTTTCCGGCATTTTATAAGACATGCTTACAGTTTCGAAATCAAGGAAGAACCCGTAGAATCTATTCTTGACAGCGTAAAAATGGTAGTCGCGGCATTCAAGCGTGAAATTGGTGTAACACACTGATGCAGGGGCCCCGGCACCTTCATTATCAATGAAGAAGCCATTTTCGCTTTCTCATCTGCACGTTCCATGCTTGAACACCAGCATCCCTCAGACTATACTTTACCTATGGCGACCGAGCAGGTAATGTCCGACTTAGTATCAATAATCAGGTGGAATGCTATATGACAACGGCGAAGCAGGAAGTGCAGTCACTACTGGAAAAACTGCCGGAGAATTGTACATTGGAAGATGTCCAGTATCATCTATATGTGGTGGAAAAAATTGCCCGTGGCGAGGAACGGGCGGAGAAAGAAGGAACCATCAGCCAAGCTGAGGTAGAAGGAAAACTAAGTAAATGGATCACCAGGTAGAGTGGTCACCAGAGGCAGTCGAGGATATCCAGTCGATTGCTGAATATATAGCTCGGGATTCTGATTACTATGCCCGTGCCGTCGTAAATAAACTCTTGTCGACCTCAAAATCTATTAGCGAATACCCGCAAATCGGGCGAGTTGTACCTGAGATTGGTAATGTCAATTTGCGGGAAAGAATTGTATATAGCTATCGACTGGTATATCGCGTTGCACCGAATAGAATCATCATTTTAGCAGTGATACATGGAAGCCGTCTGCTGGATTCTGTTTCGGATCGAATTCAATAATAGAAACCACCTATGAGAAACCCTGCCGCAGGGGCTGCCCCCGGCACCTTCATTATCAATGTCGACGCCATTTTCGCTTTCTCATCTGCACCCTCCATGCCGGGGTCGGCGAGCTCCGGGGTCCGGCTATCGCCTCCCGTCCCTGCGGGACCGCCTCCGGCGCCCTGCGCATGCCTCAGCTCTTTTTCGAGTTGCGAACTGTAGTCTGCAATGCGTGTAACCCGATCATATCTGTCGGAAACCCGGCAAGTGACCTTGAATTCCAGCTTGAACACCAGCAATCCTCAGACTATACTTTCCTTATGGTAACCGAGCAGATAATGTCCGACATAATATCTACCATTGTACATATGACTTCGCCAAAGAAAATCATTCTGTTTGGCAGCTATGCTCGCAAAACCATGCTTGCCGAAAGTGATATCGATCTCATGGTTATTGTGGCCGATGATGTACAGGACATTCGTTCCCTTACCGCAGAACTGCACATCGCGATTAGTCGAATTATTGATGTGCCATGCGATGTACTGGTGGAGCGAGAGACGACCTTTGCCGAACGTGGAAGCCTTCCCACGCTTGAACAAACCATCATAAAAGAGGGGCATACCCTGTATGCAGCATAAGTGGAAATCGCGTTGAGTTCTCGCCTGTAACGAAGTACAATAAGCGTATCGGAGTGCTGTGATGCCAACAATTACCATGTTTTACGGAATCATTGTCCGCATGTAGTATGCTCCCAAGGAGCATCCGCCGCCGCATTTTCATGTTTACTACGGTGAGCATCGAGCTACAGTAGATATTCGAACGAGTGAGATTATCCAGGGGGATTTGCCGAGCAAGCAGACCAAACTCGTGCTTGCGTGGGCAGAGCTGCACCAGGAAGAGCTTATGGCAGACTGGAATCTGGTTATGAATGGGGAAGAACCATTCAAGATTCAACCCCTGCAGTAACGGAGGATTGTGAGTATGTATCCATCAGTAAACAAAGTTGAACCGAAATCAGACTATATTCTATCCGTTTCCTTTGATAACGGAGAACAAGGAACCCTGGATATGAAGCCCTTCCTTGATTTTGGAGTTTTTAAGCGACTGAGGGACGAAACTGCCTTCAGGCAGGTAAAAGTTGCTTTTGATACTATCGAGTGGGATGCAGGTATTGATCTGGATCCTGAGTTCGTGTACAGCAAAACCCAACTATGAGAAAACCCCGGAGAGGCATCTGTAAACAAATATTACAAATACCTTTGTAGAAAATCATGAATGAGATCATACGACTTTATCTTGCTGGTATTATAAGACATAGTCTCGTACTGCTCGTGTTAGTATTCTCGTTGTCATTTCCTGGCTGTCGGACTTCTGTAGAAATGACCCCCGAGACGTGGGTTGCCTTTAGCGAGGACACAAAAATTGTGATTCTCGGGACTCTGCATGAAGGTATACCGATCATGGGTAACC
This sequence comes from uncultured Spirochaeta sp., assembly GCA_964486425.1. Lineage (GTDB taxonomy): Bacteria > Spirochaetota > Spirochaetia > DSM-27196 > DSM-8902 > Spirochaeta_B. Next base: position 3,934 of record CAZANF010000251.1, read on the forward strand.
TCCCAACATTCATCGTGGATGCCATTATTGGTGCTGAGATTATTTTGAAGATGAAGAAATGATCAGACAATTCAATCAGGAAAAACAGTTAATCGAACAGGTATTAGTTCATGGTCGCAACGATCTGTGGGTAAATCAGGTGCTGGAGTACACCGCGGAGTATGATACTTTTTTTTTAGCAGTTGGCACTGCTCACCTTTGGGGTGAACAGTGCATAGTCCGGCAGCTTGCTGATTATGGTTTTACTGTGGAACGAGTTGGCTATTGAGCTGTCTCCGGTAAAGCCGGGGCGGTTCAAG
>CAZANF010000252.1:0-4229 GCA_964486425.1 uncultured Spirochaeta sp.
AGCCCCGTTGCAGAGCGTATACATGTCCGCACATTTCCGGACTTAACTGCATATGCCCGTAATCTGTATAGTACCTTTCATGAATTCGACGCCCTGGGCTGCAGTGCTATAATCGCCGAAGTACCGCCGCGGACTGGTCTCGGGGTAGCGCTTATGGACCGTCTGGATAAATCTTCAGACGGCAGGATGCTGTAGCTCATGGTTACTGCGCTTGTCCCCGGGACCTATGATCCACCGACTTTTGGTCATGAAAACCTGATACAGCGGGCTTCACGCATATTCGATCACATTGTAGTGGTTATCGCCGTTAATCCCAAAAAGTCCTGTGTTTTCAGTGCTGAAGAACGACTGCATTTCCTGCAGAACATGACATCCGCTCTGCCGAATGTCAGCGTACATTTGTGGGAGGGTCTGATTGTTGAATTTGCACAGCAGCATGATGCAAAGGTCATGGTCAGAGGTGTCAGGGCACTTGGTGATTTTGATTATGAGTTCGAGCTGTCGATTTTAAACAAGGGCCTGGATTCGTCTATTGAAACCGTGTTTATACCGACCGACTCCCGATTTTTTGTCCTTCGCTCGTCTTCTATTCGGGAATTGGTGCAGTTCGGCGGGGATGTTTCACATATGGTTCCTGCTGAGGTTGCTGCAGCCCTGAATCGGAGAATCGGCCCGAAATAATATCGGTCGCCGACCGAACAGGCTTGACATTCAATCCTCTATGGGCTACATTCCTATCTGTTGTTCTAATGATTTTTTTGTAGAAAAGGAAATACACAATGGCAGTACCAAAGAAAAAACATTCTAAAGCGCGAACACGTCGTCGCAAGGCAATTAACTCAAAGCTTGCCGTTCCGTCTTTGATCACCAGTCCTGAATCCGGTGAAAAGGTTCGTCGTCACCGAGTGGATCTTACCTCCGGTTTTTATCGTGGCAAGCAGGTAGTTGATCCCGATAATCTGTAAACATACATAAACCTGCATTGCAGTTTAATAATGTGTGAATGTGTTTAACCAAGTAGGAGGTTGATAATGGACGAAATGTTCGAAAAGGTAAAAAAGCTTATCGCCGACAAGCTTGAGGTTGATGAGGCAAAAATCACTCCCGAGTCCTCGTTCCGTCAGGATCTGGGTGCCGACAGCCTTGATACCTATGAGCTGGTATATGCAATTGAAGAAGAATTGGGTATTACCATTCCCGATGAAAAGGCGAATGAGCTGGAAACTGTTAAAGACGCGTTGGATTTTATTAAAAGCCAGCAGTAGTCATAACTGTGCTCAATAAAAGGCACGTTTTTAGCCCTGCCCCAGTTTCTCATGAACGGAAGAAACTGCTGCAGGGCTTTCAACGTAATGCGGGTATTCGATTTAAACAAATCGATCTTCTGAATCAGGCATTTTCCCACCGCTCGTTTGCAAACGAAAACCCCTCCAAAATCGATAATAATGAAAGGCTTGAATTCCTCGGTGATTCAGTACTTGGACTGGTAGTTGCTGAATACCTCTATGCACTTCTTCCCAAAAAACCGGAAGGGGAGCTTGCACGGATTAAATCCTTTGTTGTGAGTGAAGAAAGCCTCGCGGCTATGGCACTATATCTCCATGTTGACAGCTGTCTGCTGATCGGCAAGGGAGAAGAGCAGACCGGCGGCCGCACGAAGAAGGCGATTCTTGCCGATACCATGGAAGCTGTAATCGGCGCATATTTCCTGGACAGCAATCTTGCTCAGGCGCGCAAATTCATTCTCGGGTATTTGCAGAAGGAAATCGAAAAAGTTATTCAGAACAAGCATCGCAAGGACTTCAAGACCCTGCTGCAGGAGCAGGTGCAAAAACAGCATAAAACCTATCCACGCTACACTGTTTTAAAGAAAACCGGTCCGGATCATGATCGAACCTTTTGGGTCGAGGTTTCTGTGCTTGACCGGCAGTTCGGCCCCGCATCAGGTAAGAACAAGAAAGAGGCCGAACGGGCGGCCGCTCAGCTTGCATTTGAGGAACTGTTTTCTCATACTTGATTATTGCTTCGCAGTACTATACAAATGTTAAGTATGAGCGCGGTACATCCAGTTTCCATGCTAGGAATCTCCTCCTACTTTTCTCTGCTTCGCGGTGTATACCCGCCCGAGAAACTATGCGCATGGGCGGCCGCCGCCGGCATAGATACAATCGGCATATGGGACATAAACAATATGTATGGGCTCATCCGCTGCTTGCGGGCTGCCCGGGAGCGTGGGATAAAGGCGATCCCCGGGGTCCGGATGGAAGTGCCCGGTCAGCCCACCGTGTGGCGTGCATGTCGATACTCCGCTGGATTCGAGCTGTTGTCGCGGCCGACTACCCGTTCCTTTGCGTTGTCCGGCAAGAACAGGAAGCCTGCGGATAGTCCTGTCGAGACGGCCTGTCTTCCCGACATCCTGCAGGATACTCGGTTTTCGCTGGTAGATGAGTTGCTCCGCTATGGCTGGAACGGCTTGGCATTGATTACCCGGGATCACGAGACATTAGCCCGTTTGAGTGCATCTGATTACTACCGCGACGGTTCCCGCGCAGATCTCTATGCAGGATTGGTGTGGGGATTACCGCAGTATGCAACGCGCGTGGCTGCTGATCAGCTGGGATTGCCCGCTATTGCATTAAGTGACGGCGGCAGCTGGATGAATGAGGATGACAAGCAGCTTTTACGGGTTCTGCGCGCAATTGATACCAGGATTCCTGTCGACGATTTGCCGGGCGCCGAGGAGCCGCAGCCGCATCAGTGTATTCCGGATCCTGACAGCTTCCTCCACGGGTTTCATGCGGCGCCGTATGCAGTTGATGCCGCCCGACAGCTGGCTTTGGAATCTGAGGATTCAAATATTCTTGAGCGCGGTCCGGTTTTCCCGGGCTTCAATGATATGGATAATGACGAGGCGCTTCGGCATCTTGCCGAATTATGTATGCAAGGTGCAGAGCGTAGATATGGAGTGCATATTGACCGTGAGACCATTCTGGCCCGAACTGAGTCTTCGCACAGCTCTCAGTCTGAGGATTCCATTTCCCTGCAGGTTGAAAGGCGACTGCGTCGTGAACTCTCGATTATCGAATCCAAGGGGTTTAGCTCCTATTTTCTTATAGTGCATGACATCGTAACCAGATGCCCGCGAACCTGCGGGCGGGGCAGTGCTGCCGCTGGAATAGTATCCTATCTGCTTGGGATTACGCATGTTGATCCATTGCGGCACAATCTCTTCTTCGAACGCTTTTTGAATGAAGGTCGCCGTGATCCGCCGGATATTGATGTTGATTTTCCATGGGATGAGCGCGCAGATACCCTGAGATATGTTTTCGAGAAGTATCGCGGATACGCGGCGATGGTCGCAGATCATGTTACCTTTGCCGCCCGGTCGGCTTTTCGTGAGACGGCTATTGCCTTCGGCGTGGATTCCGCGCGTCTGCGCGAATGGACGGCCTTGCGGGAGCAGAACCGCAGCGACGGCATACCTGCGCAGATTATTGATACCGCCCGGCGGCTGTATGGAATACCCCGGTATCTGGGAACTCATCCCGGCGGGGTCGTAATTACCCCGCGACCGATTACATGCTACACCACTCTTCAGATGGCTCCGGCAGGGGTGCCTGTTATTGCGTGGGAAAAGGATGCTGCCGAAGATGCGGGGCTGGTTAAAATAGATTTACTTGGAAACCGTTCTTTGGCTGTTCTTCGTGACTGCATCGGAATGGTGCGCAAAAACCATGGGATGGAATTCACCTGGGAAGGGCTTAATCCCATTGGTGATCCGGATACTGAACAGTTTATAGAATCCGGAGATACCCTGGGGGTGTTTTACATTGAATCCCCGGCAACCCGATTGCTTCTGCAGAAGATGCAGCATGGTGATTTCGAGCATGTTGTTGTTGCAAGCTCCATTATTCGTCCCGCTGCAAATGCATGGATTAATGAATATATCGAGCGGCTGCGTGGAAAGCCCTGGGGACTGTGGCCGAGTGTAGACGAAGTGCTTGCCGAGACATATGGGGTAATGGTGTATCAGGAGGACGTCTCGCGAATTGCGATTGCGGTCGCGGGTTTTTCTGCAGCCGAGGCTGATACCTTGCGCAAAGTGCTTTCGCGCAAGGATCGTACCCGCCGCCTTGAGTATTACCGCGATCAATTTTGGCAGGGCTGCCTTGGTACAGGAACACCTGAGATGGTTATTCGCGAGCTATGGGATATGATTCTGTCGTTTG
>CAZANF010000253.1:0-514 GCA_964486425.1 uncultured Spirochaeta sp.
CCATCCGCGGTTGGGATGCGGGTTGGCGGGACTCGGGTGCAGTATCCCTGCCGTACGGGCTGTCGCTGCAGATTGCATGCTTGCAACCGCCCGCGCGGCGCATTCTTCTGCGAATTTTCCTACTCCGATAACCCAGTTCGGCTGGAGTGTCTGCAGTACCTGCAGCAGATGATGGTCGCACAGCTCGAAAAGCGCCCGGCGTTCGTTTTTGCGCAGCTGATTCGGGGTCCGGTTGCGGCTGCTTTCCTCCATAAAGACGAGAGGACAGTAATTCACCACGAAATGATTCCGGAAGAAGCTGTCCGCGCTGCCGAAGCGCTGCTGCATAAGACCCCACAGGCGCCGTCCGCTTACTTCGCTTTTGGGGCAGCTGAATCCGGTTACCGGGCGTTTGGGATGCTCCCGGGGAGGAGCGTCTATCTCGGCATAGAGCCCCATCCAGTTGCGTACCATGTGTATCTCTCCAAAGGGCACCCCTGTCTGTGCCATTCCGTAAGGCCCGGGATTCATTCCC
>CAZANF010000253.1:524-4221 GCA_964486425.1 uncultured Spirochaeta sp.
ACTCAACCGGCTGTTCGAACCGGAGCAAATCGACCTGTTCGGCAAGATCACGTGCGGCGTTCAGCAGGGGTGAAACGGAGAATTCATGCATGCCTTAGTGTAGGGGAATTCACGGCTGTTCACAAGATGGTTGGTCCGGCGGGGGCAGCACTGGTGGCGGCAGCAGCGGCAGCCGCGGCAGCACCGGGAGCCGCGGCAGCGGGCCGTGCCGACCTGCCGGCAGCAAGTACCGTGCTATATCTCGTTGAGCCGTTCCTGTACACCGTCAAGGCCGTGCAGTACTGCGTCATAGCTGCGCTGGAGATTACGCAGATGCCCGTGTCCGGTGGCAAGGATCTCGGCCAGTTTTCCGATCTGCAGTCTGATCTGCTCGAACTGACCGGCATAGCGGGAGAAGTTCCGGGAAAACTCCATTCCGCGCAACCCGTAGCTGACGGTCTGGACATACAGAAACAGATTGCTGGGAGATGCCGGAACTACACCCAGCTGCAGGCATCCGCGCAGCAGCCGGATATCGCTGAACAACCGCGAAAACATAGCCTCCGAGGGGATATACATAATAGCAAAGTTCATGGTCCCCTCGTCCGGCAGGATATACTTCTGTGAGATGGACTCGGCATGCTGCAGTACCGACTTGAGCGCCCTGGCGGAGATGGCGGCATCCTGCCATCCCTGCAGTGACTCGAGAGGGAATTTAGCATCTACCGCTACCGAGGCATTGCCAAGCTGAATCAAGGCATCGACCCGCCCCCCGCTGCGGAAGCTGTGCTGGGTACGGAATGCCGATGGCGGGAGGCAGTCCTGAAGCAGCTGTTCAAGCATCCACTCCCCGGCTTGCCCGCGATAGCGGGGCATCTCGAATATCCTGGCAAGCCCATCGATACGCTGCTGCAGCTGCTACAGCACTATGTCGGGATGCGGGGCCTGGTTCCGTCGGCGACCGAGCAGGTACCAGATAAGTATCCCCAACAGAAAGACTGCTGCCGATACCGCAGCGAGCACGCCGGGTGACGGGAAGGTGGAGTCAATATGCATCTAAATCACAAAGGCGCCGCCACGGATAATGGCATGCTCCGTTCCATCGGCATCAATCCCGGTGACATCGGTCTCCGGTGATCCAATCATGAAATCGGTATGGACCAGCGACACATTGCAGCCGGCGGCACGTTTTGCATCGGCATCGGTCAAATTCCGGGATTCGGTCAGACATGACGGGTAGCCGGCACCCAGTGCGATGTGGCAGCTGGCGTTTTCATCGTAGAGGATGCTGTTGAACAGCAAGCCGCTCCTGTAGATCGGGCTGGAGCTGTCGACAAGAGCCAGTTCACCGATGCGGCGAGCACCTTCATCGATATCAAGATAGCGGTCGAGGGTCTCTTTACCGATTTCGGCATCATGCGCTACTACGCGTCCGTCTTTAAAGGTAAATGAGGCCCCGTGCACCAGGGTTTCCATAACCTTCACCGGGCGGGTTGTCACAACGGTACCCTCGGCTGTCGAGAAATCCGGGGTAGTGAATACCTCCTCGGTCGGGATATTGGGGAGGAAGGAGCGTCCGTTCGGGGTTGTTGCCGGTCCGCCTTTCCAGCGGGATCGTGGATTCAGTCCGATTGTAAGGTCTGTACCGGGACTGGTGAAGCGTACCCTGGTAAGCTTCAGGGCGTCCAGGGTGCGGCATCGGCGGATGAGCATTTCCCCGTGTTCCTTCCATGCTGCGACCGGATCGGGGGTGTCGAGGCGCAGAACCGAACGCAGCTGCTGCCAGAAATTGTTCAGAAGCAGATCGCTCTCGACCTTTACCGGGGTATCCATTTCTCCTGCGGTTCCCCCTCCCATCGTCCGAATTGCCCATTCAGGACCGGGGGCGGCGACAACGCACCATGGATGCATGTCGTTCATCATGTGGTTCTGGGTTTCGGCACGGAATTGACGATACGCACGGGTAACGGCCTCTACCCCGTCAGGATCAACGCCTTTCAGGGAATCCAGTTCCTCATTTCCTTCTATGCGGATTCTGGCCCAGTCGTAGGCCAGCATCTCGTTGTTGACGGCATGGGAGTATTCCGGCAGGTAGGAGAGATCCTCCTTGCGGCCGTGTTCAATGCGGCTGCGGGTAAGCAGACCATCGACAACATCGATTTTTACAAATTTTGCCCCTGCCCGGTATGCTTCCTCGGCAGTCAGCCGGGCAAATTCATAGTTGCCGGGTCCGGTACCGATCAGGAAGCACTGTCCGGGGCGCAGGTTAACTCCGACCTTCACAATGACTTGCGCATATGCACGCAGCTCTTCTTCGGAAAGAATGGAAAAAATGCTAGTGTTCATAAAAAAAAAATAACCTAAAGCGACGGGATTGAAAAGGGTCCCGGATTTCGCGATTGTAATGGTATGTCACATGAGGAAGCAGTAGTTATCGGCGCCGGACCCATCGGCATAGAGATGGGTGCGAATTTGAAGGCAAATGGAATCAGGTACAGGCATCTGGAAGCAGGACAGATCGGTAGTTCAATAATGTGGTGGCCGCCGAGCACCTTGTTTTTCAGCTCTCCGGAGTGGGTCGCGATTGCCGGGATACCGATTCACACCAGTGCGCAGGAGATTATAACCGGGGAGCAGTATCTTGCGTATCTGCGCCTGGTGGTGGAGCTGCTGGATCTGCAGGTCGAAACATACCGTCGGGTTACCAGAATAGAAAAGCCGGCCGGCAAGGATCTGCCGGGCGGAGGGCGCTATCTGCTGACGGTCGAGGATCGATGCGGTACGGAGTACATCTATACCGACCGAATAATCCTGGCAACCGGAGACATGAGTTCTCCACGTATGCTGGGTATTGAAGGGGAGGATCTGCCTCATGTCAGCCATTATTTTACCGACCCGCATCGCTTCTTCCAGAAGGAGCTTTTGATAGTCGGCGGGCGCAATTCAGCCCTGGAGGCGGCTCTGCGCTGCTGGCGAACCGGTGCGAGGGTGAGCCTTAGCTACCGAAAGCCGCGGATACCCTCCGACAGGGTTATCTCCCGGCTGCTGCTGGAGGTCGAGCTGCTTGTTCAGCGCGGGCAAATCACTTTTTATCCCGAGACAGTGCCTGTCCGGATTACCAATACCGAGGTTGAACTGGCTCCTGCAGGTGGAGCGGGTGGGGGCTCATTGCGGATTCCCAGCGATTTTGTGCTGCTCTGTACCGGCTTTGTGCCGGATCAGAGCTTGTTTGATCAGCTGGAAATCGAGCGTGCCGGGGTTGAGCTTCGACCGGTTGTGAATCCGGATACCCAGGAGACCAGCCGGGACGGGGTCTATGCAGCCGGAACCGCGGCCGCAGGAGATCAGCAAACCTATCGTACCTTCATTGCGACGAGTCATGCGCATGTGGAAAGGATTATTCGCCATATCAAACCGAATGCCGAGGTAAAGCTCGGGAACCTGTCAACCAGGAATTACCCGTTAAACAGTATGGATATTGAATAGATATTTACAGTTTGCGGGATATTACCTATGTATGCTATACTGTGTATGAGTTAATAATGGATACTACAGTAAATAAACAACGGATACGTGATGCAATAGAGCAGGAGAAGCTGCTTTCAATCATTACTCATCGCTATATGGTACACGAGAGAACCTATATCGATCATATACTGGAAATGTATCTGGAGGAGATCGGGCGACCCGAGCTGCAGAATAATCTCTCCTACTGTAT
>CAZANF010000254.1:0-4157 GCA_964486425.1 uncultured Spirochaeta sp.
ATGTACGTCATCTGCCGAATGGACTTTCTGTTGTGGAAGATGCCGTCGGCACTCCGGAGAACTCATTCGGATATCCCGAATTCACGGTCGATGCAGAATTTCTGAGCAGTTTGAAGGGTGGCTTGCAGGAGTATTACAGCGCGAGATACTCTCCCCGTATACATCGAATCCCGGCTGCGCGGGCCGAGGATTACCTGGAAACAGTCCGAAGGGCCGGGCAGGAGGCCTTGAAATCAGCCTTTCCTGCATGTTTTATAATAATTTCATTGAGTGAACATCCACCCTATTTTCAAATCCTGGATGCTGATCCCCATCAGCAGTCGGCAGAGATACCGCCGGAGGGGATAAAACCGGGAATTCTGTATGAGGAATATCGCAATGCAGTGCGCGGCTGTATTGAGGAGCCAAAGCACCCGCTGTGGAATGCTGAGTATCCGCAGCACACTGCCCAGCTCAGGGCGATATCCATCCTGGAAACAAGAATGCAGGCAGCAGAGTATCACGGCCGGCCCCTTATCGCAGTGCTCCTGGTTCCAGCTGCTGCAGGCGGTCAGATACAGGAGATCCTTCACCTTCTGTGCAGAATCCTCCTGCATCGCGGCAGCGGTATTCCAGTAGTGATTGGCGGCAGCGACCGCCTCACAGAATCCATGAACAGCCGGCTTCCGCTAATCATCCATCATCCTACGTCGCCATCCACCCGTATACCCCTGTACCAGCTCTATTGGGAACAACAGGGCCCGGATGGTATATCCACTGTGGTTGGTGCTTTCGACACAAAAACCCATATAGCACTGTATGTAATCCAGCTTTTCAACGGAAGCCTGCCGTACCACATGATGATCGATTTCCTGCAGCATCTGGAGATTCCAACCATATTATTCCCGGAGATCTGTCGAACCCTTGCCGCGGGGGGACTGATTATTGCGGAAACCGTTTTGCTGCCGACTATACCGGATCTGGATGCCGTTCATCCCCATCCCCTCGATGCTCATACACGGCGCTGGATACGCCACCAGACTGCTATGTACCTGCAGGATGAGATTACTTCAGGGCATATCTCGGCAAGTCCGAGGCTGCTGGAAACCGTAAAACAGCTTGCGGAGCCCGGGTTGACCCTGGAATGGTTTGTGCATCTGGTACGAGGTCTGTTATGGAGCCGCAGGTTCAATACGGTTCGCGAACTGCTGATGGGCACGAATCCGCTCATGGATACTGCCTTCACCCGGGATATGTCACACCGCATCCGGTCGGTTTTATGGACCTATCGGGTTCAGCTGGCATTGCTGCAAAAGGATATGTCCGAGGTCAAGCGGCTGCTGGATACCCATTTCGATAAGCTGGATACCGAAAGGATGGCTTCAATTGATAGAGGACGTGTGCTCATGGAGCGAGCCCGTATTCTCCAGCACCACAGGTCATGGCCGGATGCATTAAAATATGCAAAGGGTGCGATACTTGCCTTCCAGGACAACAATGATCGCTGGGGCATGGTGGAGGCCAACACCATGATTTCGACAGCCCGCCTGTCCCAGGGAGCTGTGCCGGAGGCAATTGACTATCTGCAGATTGCCATGGACCTGGCAGCTCCGCTGCCGAAAAGCCTGCTGCATATACACACTGCTACCCTGCTTTCGGTTGTACAGTTCCTGCACGGGAACTATACAAGAGCACAGGAGATAGCTCGAGCAGTATTACCCGACTGCGAGCAATTCGGTTGGGGGGATCATGCCCTCTGGACTCGCTTCATACTTGCGAGGATCGATTTCGAACTGGGCGACTATTCCGCAGCACACACAGGATTTAATACCGCTCGTTCAGCCGCTCGCTCCCTGGATCATTTCCAGGCTTTGCAGATTTTCACCCTGTGGTCTGCACGGTGCAGCACATATGCAACAGGGGCATCTCAAGCGGTACAGCTGTTCCGGCAGTACGATCCAAGCCCCGAATGCAAACTCTTCCTCGGAGAAGCGCTGCTGCAATGCGGCGAGTATCATCACGCCCATACAGTTCTTCGGGAGGCGGAAGAAGAATGGATACGTATTGAGGGCAGTAACTGGTCTCCCCCTCAATTTACCCACGGATTCGAACTCATAGAAAATATCGGCATCGGTCGCGATGATACGCATCCGACCTCACCGCTGCTGCTCACCCGTGTGCTTGCAGCAGTAGCCGCTGCAGGCAGCGGTGCATCTGCGGAGGCAGTCGAGACCTTGCAAACACTGGTTCGCGGCAACAGTGTCACCAGCTTTGATCCGCATACGCCGATGCACTATTACCTCTATGCCCGGACCCTGATGAGCGAAAACGGTTCGCTTGAGGATCCGAATGCCATAATCGGGAAGGCAGCAAAACAGCTGCAGGAGCGCAGTACCCGAATGGATAACCCTCGACATAAAATAGCCTATCTGCGGCACAACTACTGGTCGCGGCGTCTGCTTCAGTCCGCGCAAAAAAGCAAAATGGTATGATGGACAAACAGGTGTGCTTGACAAAAGACGGTATTGCTGGTAGTTTCTGCAGCGTTGCGAACACGGTGGCGTAGCTCAGTTGGTAGAGCAAACGGCTCATATCCGTTAGGTCAGGGGTTCAAGTCCCTTCGCCACTATATGCAAAAGCCCGTTGCGGGAATCACGCGACGGGCTTTTTTATGCCCTTTCTGTCAGGGCCCTTGCCGGGCTCTCCTGTAAAACCTTTTTTAATCTATTTCCTTGGTGAAGTTTTCAATCTCGCGGATAAACTCTTCAAGATCGGCAAAATTGCGATATACGGAAGCAAAACGCACATAGGCTACACGATCAATATGATATAACTTCTCGAGTACCATCTCGCCAATCAGGCTGGAGGGGATTTCATGATCGCTGCCCCCATGCAAGCTCGCCTTATCTTCGAGATCATTCACAATCTCTTCTATCTCGCGTTGACTTATATTGCGTTTCTCCAACGCGCGATGAATACCCCGCTCAAGCTTCTCACGGCTGAAGGGTTCCCTGCGCTTGCTGTTCTTCACAATCATAAGCTGTTTTTCAACAATACGCTCGTAGGAAGTGAATCGGAATCCGCAGCCGGCACACTCGCGCCGCCGTCGTATTGACTCTCCGCTTGCAAGGGTGCGTGATTCAATCACCCGGTTGTCCATACTGCCGCATCTGGGACATTTCATGGTGCCAATATATCTGTTTCCGGTACCGCACACAATAGGGGAAAATCGCATGAATCCGGTTGCGCTGTACGTATTCCCGTTTTAACCTGTATATGCAGCAGAAAGGTGGTACATATGCATATACAAAAAGAAGTGCTTGTTCTCGGACTAGATATCGGGTCCGTTGCGATCTCAGCAGTGTTATGCGGACAGAACGGCGAGATATACACCAGCAGATATCTGCCCCATCACGGGGATGTACCAGGTTCGCTGGACCGCATTCAGCAAGATTTCGCAGAAGAGGGATTTGTACCCGCTGTATATGCGCAGCGAATCGCAGCAACCGGGCGGGGGGCGGAGCGCCTGGAAAGTGCAGTCCAGTTCGACAGTCAGTTATGCTGTATTCGCTCTGTACAGCGACGCTACCCGCAGGCGCAGGCCATACTCGTGGTCGGCGGCGAAACCTTTCGTCTGTTCAGGTTGAACCCGGACGGTAGTTACCGTGATTCACGCAGCAGCACCTCCTGCGCTGCCGGAACCGGCAGCTTTCTGGACCAGCAGGCCGGACGTCTGCAGCTTGACGACAGTGCCGAACTGGCTCGCATCGCCGCCGGAAACAGCGACCCGATTCCCAAGGTAGCAACACGATGTGCCGTATTCGCGAAAACCGATCTCATACATGCTCAGCAGGAGGGCTATACCCTCTCCGGTATAAGTCAGGGGCTATGCAGCGGCCTGGCCAAAAATATACATGACACCCTGTTCACCGGAATCACTGCTCCTGACCCGCTGGTTTTTACCGGCGGCGTCGCACAGAACCAGGCCGTTGCCGCGCGCCTGGCCGAGCTTACCGGCGTCGATCTTGTCATCGATAACCATGCGGACATCCATGGGGCGATCGGAGCCTCCCTGCTGCTGCTTGAAGCCCTGCAAACCTCCCCGGATACCGAACCTGCTCCGGCTGATACCGAACCGGCCCCGACGGATACGCAGCTGCTGTCCCGGGCATGGCGGT
>CAZANF010000255.1:0-4040 GCA_964486425.1 uncultured Spirochaeta sp.
GACCGAGGTTCAGCGGGAGGCCCTGCAGAGCGCGATACGGCCTGGGGGGCTGCATGTTACAGCTACCCGGGGCGGGAATTTCCCCGAGCTGCATCTGGTGCTGGCCGATTCAGCAGAGGACGCCATCGAGCTCCGCCATACCGCTCGCAGCCGAAGAGGTTTCGCCCTCGGGGCCGTGCTGGCCGCCGAATGGCTGCAGGGAAAGCAGGGATTCTATTCTTTCGATGATTATTTCAAAGAAGCCTTAGGCTAAAAAAGGAAATATTATGCATATGCAAGGACTATATACCGCACTTGTTACCCCGTTTCTTCCAGACGGTCGCATCGACAGCGAGTCACTGCGGCGACTGGTGGAGTTCCAGATTGCCAACGGGGTAGACGGACTGGTGCCGGTAGGGAGTACCGGCGAAAGCCCGACGGTATCCCATACCGAAAATATCGAGGTGATCGAACAGGTAATCCACTATGCCGCAGGCAAGGTGCCGGTTATTGCCGGTACCGGATCTAATTCGACTGCTGAGGCTGTCCGCATGACCAAACAGGCTGCGGAAATCGGCGCAGCGGCGAGTCTGCAGGTTGCCCCGTATTACAACCGCCCTACCCAGGAGGGATTATACCGTCATTTCTGCACCATTGCCGATGAAACCCGGCTGCCGGTAATCATATACAACATTCCCGGCCGCACAGCCTGCAATATTACCCCGGAAACCGTACTTCGCATGACCTCGAACAGCAACATAATCGGCATCAAGGAGGCGGCAGGCTCGATTCCCCAGGCGATGGACATTATCCGGGAACGTCCCAAGGGGTTTTCCGTGATTGCCGGAGACGACAACCTGACCCTGCCGATGATACAGATCGGCGGGGACGGGGTAATCTCGGTTGCAGCCAACCTTATTCCAGGGCACATGCAGCAGCTGGTTACCGCAGCCCTTCAGGATCGGACAGAGACTGCGCGAACACTGCATTATCAGCTCCTGCCCCTCTTCAAGGCCTTGTTCTGGGAAACCAATCCGATTCCGATTAAATATGCTTTGACTCGCCGGGGGATTATCTCCAGCAGCAGTCTGCGGCTGCCGCTTGTTGAGCTGGCCGAAGAACTGCATGAAGCAATGGATGCCATACTGCAGCAGACCCCTATGGAGTCACTGCACGGGCAAGCTCAATAAACTGCTCAACCTCTATTCGTTCGGCGCGGGTCTCCGGCGCAATGCCCAGATCCGCGCCCGCATCGATAACCATTTCCCCGGTAATACCCGGATACAACTCAATTCCCTTCATATTATTGCGCAAGGTCTTTCGGCGGGATGAAAATGCCCGACGCACTATGCTTGAAAACCACGGCGGAAGCGACGGATGATCCGGCTGCGGAGTAATCCTGACCACAGTTGATACAATCTCGGGGCGCGGGAAAAAGGCTTCGGGAGGGACCTCGAAACACTGCCGGACCCTGGAGCGAGCCTGACAGGCGACCGAATAGGCAGAATAATCCTTGGTACCGGGAACTGCCGTCATCCGCTGAGCAGATTCACGCTGTACCATGGTAATCAGACAGGACGGGAGCATGTCCTTTTCCAGCAAGGCCATAATAATGGCACCAGCCGAATTATACGGCAGGTTCCCGATGATGGCAGCCGGTTTCCGGCGTTCCTCCCATGCCGTCGGCAGGGTATCAACACAATCCCCTTGAATAATTTCAATTGCTTCTGCCTCAAACAGCTCATGGAGAATTTTTATTAGTCCATGATCAATCTCGAACAGAGTAAGCGAACTATTTCGCTGCAGCAGTTCATGTGTAAGAGCACCAATGCCGGGCCCGATCTCCCACAGCGGGGCGTCGCCTGCAGATGGAACAAGATTACATATGGCTGCGCGTTTATGGGGATCGACAAGGAAGTTCTGTCCGAAGCGCTTCTGCAGTCGAATTCCCCTGGATTCCAGGAATGCGCGGACCTGCTGTGACGAGTTATAATTTAATTCCGTGTAGTGCATGATTCCTCACATAGGTGGGTTCGTGTCCGGTGCCACCAGAATACCGGCAGCACACTTAGTATCATAATCATCGTCCAAAGGATAGTACCCTCGGGTCCTGACAGCGATATCTGCAGCCGGCCGCTGAAAAGCCCGAGAACGGCAGTGAAAAGCCTGACAATCTGCGACACGCTGTACTCCAGCGGAGCAAGGATTATTCCGGGAAACATGCACAGATAACCGACAAGCATCAGGATACACATATACATAAGAATCGTTATCACCGGGACCGCAATCAATGTGAGAAGGATGCCCAGCGGATACCATACCCCCCAGACAGAGGCGGCAATCGGCAATCCGCCGATTGAAGCCCCTATGCCTGCAGCAAGCGGCGGGTAGAGAAATCCGGCTCTTCCCGGCAAATTGTTGCGCATCAAGGAAAGTATCGGCGGAGAGAAAACCAGTATACCGGCAACAGCCGCGAAAGAGAGTTGAAAGCCTGTCTCATGTATCAGAAACGGGGCACAAACAGCCAGCAGTAGAAAGCTCTGTGATAGCACAACCAGCGGCCGTACCGCTCTCCCGCTTCCAATCCATACAGCGGCTATGGAAAAGAATACACCGGCGCGCATCAGCGATGAACGCACACCAATAAACCAGATAAACACAAGCACCAGCGCTATCCCGCAAAGCAGAGCAAAACGCAAGCCGATGACTCGCTTGAGGAGGCTGACCGGCAGCCCCACCAGAATACCGAGATGCATCCCCGAGAGGGCCAGGATATGCAACAGACCTGTGGTCTCGAACAATCCTCGTATATGCGGGTCGATATCATCCCCGCTGCCCATCAGCAGGGTCTCAGCCATCCCGGCTGTTACAGGCGAGATAAGCCTGAGCTCGCGGCGAACCGTACTGCGTACGCGATGGCGCAGATATGGTAGAGAATAGCTCCAGCCTTTCTGCAAAACGGATGATGCCCGCATCCATCCTGATTCGGTTAATTGCCCCGTGACATCGACCTGCTGCCCAGCCCCTACCCGGGGATCGGTTTGAGACAGTACCCGCAGTACGATGCGGGAGGTCCCTGATTCACCCAGAGCGTTACTCATCCGATCTGCATCCAGAACAAACCAGTACGCACCGGAAGCAGTCTTACGTGAATCCATACGGGCACTGCCGGAGACCTGCACAACCGATTCAGCAGGAAACGGGGTGTATTCCTGGGCAGCGGTGATACCCGGCAACGCGGACAGCCACATACCCAGACTGCAGGCAGTAATTACAATCCCCCAGCGGGATCTGAAGGGGGAAATGGCGATACCGGCTGCAGCAACACTTAATATCATGATGCAGCCGGTGTTTCCAAACAGATATGCTCCCGCGGCGATTCCGACAGCAGCAGCGGTCGGATACGGAATTCGCCGCAGGGATTTCATATTATTGGCGGACCTCGTCTACCGCTTCCTGCAGGGCATCCTGAACACGAGAGGGGTACTCAAGCATCGTAGCATAAAAAAGCGTACTGTATGCTTCGGCATATCCAAGGTCACGCAGATTATTGATTACCGTTAGCACAACCTGTGTACTGACCGGACGATCATTCTGTGTCTGTGTATTCAGGTATTCCATGTACCGCGTCAAACGAATCGCTGCTTCCTGTGTCCCGACACTGCCCAGGGCCTCAATTGCATCAAGCATTTCAGCCTGCGAGATACGACGGTTTTCATAATCAACAGCCGCAATATTGAAATGCTCCAGTACCTGCAAAGAGGCTGGTTCGTAGGCTGCATCACGGATAAGAGCAGCGGCCTCGTTTCGCAGTCGCCGGTTCAAGGCCCTGTCGGCCGAGGTTGATATCTGCCGATTCACGGCAAAATCAAGTACCTCTGCAGCGATTTCAGCCTGCTCATCTATGGTGAAATCCTCCCGTCGCCGGATATAATCCAGCTGTTCCAACTGTCTCTCCAGGGCCTGACGTGGAATAAGGTTTTTAAGCAGATCCACCTGCTGGTCGCCGAAATTACGAACGGCCTCCCGAGCAGGGTCGTCAATTGCACCAGCATACCCGT
>CAZANF010000256.1:0-3991 GCA_964486425.1 uncultured Spirochaeta sp.
CCCGCATATCCAGGCTCTTGTCGCAGCAGATACCCCTGCAGTAATTGTTGTCGGAAAAACCTGGACCGAGCATGTTACCAAGGTCATCGGGACCAGCCTGGAAGAAAACCTGGATATGATTTATGACTCAATCAAGACATTAAAGTCGGCCGGCCGCGAGGTGTTCTTCGACCTGGAACATTTTTTTGATGGATACAAAAATGACCCTGAATACTCCCTGCGGGTACTGGAAGCCGGTACACAGGCAGGGGCCGACTGTCTGGTGCTCTGCGATACGAATGGAGGGACCCTGCCCCAGGAAGTCCGGCGTATCATGTCGGAGCTGCCGCAGCATGCGCTTGCACCAATCGGGGGGCACTTCCATAATGACTGCGGTACTGCAGTTGCCAACTCCCTGGATGCAATCCAGGCCGGTGCACGCCATATTCAGGGCACGATTAACGGATGGGGTGAGCGCTGCGGCAATGCGAACCTCTGCGCTCTCATTCCAAACGTGCAGCTGAAGCTCGGGCTTCCCAACAGCATTGGAGAACGGGCAAGCGAGCTTACCACAATCAGCCGCTTTATTGCGGCACAGGCGAATGTTATCCCCGACAAGCGCCAGCCCTTCGTCGGCAGCGCTGCATTCAGCCATAAGGCCGGACAGCACGCAGATGTTATCCAGAAGGCCCCCTATCTCATGGAACACCTGGACGCATCCCTCATAGGCAATGAACGGCAGATACTCCTGTCGGCCCTGGCAGGAAAGGGCACAATACTGGCCAAACTGAAGGAGTACGGCAAGTTTACCAAAACATCTCCGGAAGTGAGCGCATTGCTGGAGATTCTAAAAGAAAAGGAGGCGGACGGATTTGAGTATGAGGCCGCCGAGGCCAGCTTTGACCTTATCATTCGCAAAACAATCGGCAGCTACACCCCTCTCTTCGGACTCAAGAACTATCATCTTGAGTCATTCAAGGCCGGAGAAACCCCGTCAAAGACCGTGGGAAGAATATTTCTGAATCTAAAGGAACATGATATCATGGGTGCGGCTGTAGGCATCGGCCCGGTAGAAACCCTGGATCATGCACTCCGCGACGCACTGACCCCGCATTTTCCGGAGCTCAGCACAGTGGAACTGGTAGACTACCGGGTCCGGGTCCTGAACCCGGAAAGCCATGCCGCCGCCAAGGTAAGGGTATTCATTACCTCAACCGACGGTGAGGAGAACTGGAACACCGTCGGAGTTCATGCCAATATCGTCGAGGCATCATACCAGGCTCTGGTCGACAGCCTGGAATACTACTACAACGCCTTTGTTGCAGGCAGTGCCCGGGCAACCACTTCACCCTTCTGCAGGTGACGAATACCTTCCAGGGCAGCACGGGCTGCGGAGGTAGTGGTGGTGTACGGTATTTTACGGCGAACAGACTCAATCCTCAGGTAGCTGTCGTCCATCTGCGTAAATCTGCCCTTGGGGGTATTAATCAGAATATCAACCCGATTGGACCGCATATGGTCGATGATGTTCGGGTGCCCCTCGTGCACCTTCAGAATCACCTCGCTGAATACCCCGTGCTTGAACAGAAAATCCGCAGTACCTCGAGTCGCGCATATTTCAAAGCCGAGCTGCTGGAATTCCTTAACGATATCGAGGATAGATTCCTTGTCGTCCTCGTGTACCGAAACAAACACACGGCCGGAGGTAGGAAGCTCGGTGCCGGTGGCCTGTGTAGCCTTCGCAAAGGCCTCGCCGAAATCCGCACCTATTCCGATTACCTCGCCGGTTGACTTCATTTCAGGCCCAAGCAGGGGATCATGATCCCGGAAGCGATCAAAACTGAACATCGCTTCCTTTACCGCCCAGCCGACGACACATTCCCCGACCTTAACCCGCTGTGGTGCATCGGACGGCACCAGCCTCTGCTGTACAAGGTCCTGACCGAGCCATATCCGGACCACCGCATCAACCAGATCCACACCGGATGCCTTGGAGAGAAACGGTACGGTGCGTGAAGCACGAGGGTTCACCTCCAGCACAAACAGCACATCGTTCTGCACTGCAAACTGGATATTCAAAAATCCCTGCACACCAAGATCACGGGCAATCTCAGCCGTGGCATACTTCATGCGCTCCAGGATCTCCGGGCTGGATTTATACGGGGGAAACACACAGGCCGAATCGCCGGAGTGAACGCCGGCTGCTTCGATATGCTGCATTATACCGCCGATGTAGACATTCCGGCCGTCACTGACTGCATCAATATCGTACTCAAAGGCATCTTCCAGAAACTGATCAACCAGCACCGGTCGGTCCTCACGAATGGTGACCCCAAGGGCGAGAAAACCCTCCAGTTCCTGCCGACTGTATGCGATGACCATACTGCGGCCCCCGAGGACGAAGGAAGGACGAAGAAGAACAGGATAGCCGATTTCTTCGGCGAATCTATATACATCCTCGATTGTTCCGGCCATGCGGTTGATCGGCTGCTTCAGCCCCAGTCGGGTAATCAGACTGGAGAACAGCCCCCTGTCCTCAACCCCCTTGATGGAATCCACAGAGGTCCCGACAATCCGTACCCCTGCCGACTGCAGCTCTTCCGCCATGTTCAACGGGGTCTGTCCGCCTAACTGCACCACCACATCCTTGACCTTTTCCTTGCGAACGATGGACAGTACATCCTCAGCATTTAGCGGCTCAAGGTACAGTCGGTCCGAAACATTAAAGTCGGTGGAAACCGTCTCCGGATTCGAGTTCACGATTATCGTCTTTACACCCTGACGTCGGTACGCCATCGAGGAAAGGGTACAGCAGGTATCAAACTCAAGCCCCTGGCCGATCCGGTTGGGGCCGCTGGCAAGAATCATAACCGCCGGTTGTTCGGAAGAACCTCCCTCATCCAACTCTCCATAGGTACTGTAGAAATATGGGGTATCGGCAGCAAACTCACCGCTGCAGGTGTCGACAAAGTGATACACCGCATGAATCCCATGTGCCTCACGAAGTTCCCGGATCTCGACCTCGGAAGTTCCACGCAGCCGGCCGATACGGTTATCGGTCAGCCCGGCCCGTTTTGCATCCATCAACAGATCGGCATCCATGTCCTCTTCAGCAATCCGCTTCTCCAGAGCAGCGAAATCAGCAAACTCATGCAAAAACCACGGGTCATACCCGGTATCACGCTGAATATCGGCGAGGGCAGCATGTCCATGCTGTACTATACGGGTATAGGCGGCAAATATCCTTCTCGGATGCAGGGTTTTCAGCATTCGATCTATCTCTGCATCCGGCAGGTTCACATTCTCCAAACCGTCGAACCCGAACTCCCCGGCCCGAATAGCCTTATTCAGGGCCTCGGTAAAGGTACGACCGATAGCGAGGGTTTCTCCGACCGACTTCATTTGAGTGCCAAGCTCGGCATATCCGGACGGAAACTTCTCAAGCTCGAATCGGGGAACCTTTACCGCCACATAATCCAGTGAAGGCTCAAAACAGCTCACGGTCTTGCCGGTAATGTCATTAACAATCTCATCCAGGGTAAACCCGACCGCCAGACGTGCGGCACAACGAGCTATGGGAAATCCGGTTGCTTTACTGGCCAGCGCAGAACTCCGCGAAACACGAGGATTCATCTCGATTACTACCATACGACCGTCGGTAGGATGCATCGCAAACTGTACATTCGAGCCGCCGCACTCTACCCCGACCGCCTGCAGAATACGAATGGCGGCAGTACGCATATGTTGATACTCACGGTCACTGAGGGTCTGTATCGGCGCAACCGTTATACTATCCCCGGTGTGAATTCCCATCGGATCGATATTCTCGATAGAGCAGACCACGACCGCGTTGTCCGCCTGATCACGCATTACCTCAAGCTCAAATTCCTTCCATCCCAGCAGTGACTCGTCCAGCAGGACCTCATGCACCGGGCTTTCAGCCAGTGCCCATTCGACGAACTCGTCGAACTGATCTTCCGAGTACGCAATGCTGCCTCCACGCCCCCCGAGG
>CAZANF010000257.1:0-3974 GCA_964486425.1 uncultured Spirochaeta sp.
GCAACCGCTACATCGAAATCCATCCAGCCGTCTCGGATCTTCTGGATCAGATCGTCGTCACCAACATAGGCAGCACCGGCATCTTTTGCTTCCTGTGCTTTATCACCCTTGGCAAACACCAGTACCTTCTTGTCGCCGGTAAACTGATGCGGAAGCACTACAGTATCGCGCACAGTTGTGCTTTTTTTCACATTGAGATTCATTGCCAGCTCGATAGTCTCATCGAATTTGGCGAAGGAAACCTCCTGTACAAGACGAATAGCCTCACCAAGCGGATACAGCCGCTCGCGATCAATCTTCTGCAGAGCCTCGGTATATTTCTTTCCTCGTTTCATATTACGCCTCCACCTGTACACCCATGCTGCGCGCTGTTCCAGCGACAATACGCTTCGCAGCCTCAACATCATTGGCATTCAAGTCGGGAAGCTTTGTCTCCGCGATGGAAGTCAGCTGCTCCTGAGTCAATGTACCAACCTTGGTTTTATGCGGTTCAGCGGAAGCGGTAGCCAGACCAAGCGCTTTTTTAATCAAAACGGCAGCCGGAGGCGTCTTCGTAATAAACGTGAAACTGCGGTCGGCATACACCGTAATCTCGACCGGGATAGTGAGTCCGGGTTCAAAGTTCTTGGTTACGTCATTGAACTGCTGAACAAACTGCGTCTCACTTCCCCCATGCGGACCGAGTGCCGGCCCTACCGGGGGTGCAGGGGTTGCCTTTCCCGCCGGTACCTGCAGCTTGATCACTGCAGTTACTTATTTCTTTGCCATGTTTTACTCCATGTGTGGTTCTATCGCTGCGGTCGATGCCGCAGCTCCCATCAGCCTCTCTACGAGAGACAAAAAAAACTATATTTTTTCAACCTGCAGGAAATCAACCTCAACCGGGGTTGCCCGACCAAAAATGCCGACCATGACCCGCAGCTTTCCACGCTCCTGGTTTACATCATCGATTGTACCGGTAAAGGTGCTAAAGGGTCCGTCGGTAATACGCACAGATTCACCGACAACAAAGGTCTGTTTCGGCCGAAGAGCCTTTTCGCCCTTGAATTCCCCGGACTTCTGCAGAATCGAACGAACCTCTTCCTGGGAAATCGGCTGCGGCTTCATATTAGACCCGGACCCGACAAAGCCGGTAACCCCCTGGATTCGCTTGACCCGCGAACAGACGTTTTTCCAGCCAATATCCGGCAGGTCCATCTCTACCAGGATGTACCCGGGCAGAAACTTTTTGGTCGAAACCTTTTTCTTGCCGTCACGAACCTCAACAACCTGCTCCGACGGCACCTTGACATCGGTCAAGAAACCATCGAAATCGTTGTTGTCGATTCCCAGACGGATAAGCTTTTCGATTTTATTCTCGTGCCCGGAAAAGACATGCAGGACATACCAGTTTTTTGCCATAAAACAACCTTAAAACATCAATTCTATGGCCGAAATAAAGAGAAAGTCAACCAAACCAAGAACAGCTGCGAAGATAACCACAGACACAAGCACTACCTTTGTATTGGATACCACTTCATCTCTGGTCGGCCACACAACCTTCCTAAGCTCAGCGGCGCTGTCTTTAAAGAACTGTACTAACTTTTTCATGCACCACCTCGTACTCAGGCCAGGCAGGATTCGAACCTACAACATTCGGTTTTGGAGACCGACGCTCTACCAATTGGAGCTACTGGCCTTCTTGATTTAATGTTCATCCATTGGATGAGAGCCCCCGATCGGATTTGAACCGATGACCCCCACCTTACCATGGTGGTGCTCTACCACTGAGCTACAGGGGCTTGCGAACTGTCCGCGAAATATACCAGACATCCTCAACGGTGTCAACAAGCTTTTTGAAAAACCCCCGGTAAATACCAGGGGCTTTATCGCAATCCATTATTGCCTGAGCATTGTCTACAATGCCGGTCTGGCTACATGCTGATCCGAATGCAGCAGAGCCCGTACATACTGGGCCCGACGGTAATCCCAACGATCATTCGTATTCTTCGCACTCAGTTTGCCTCTGAAGGCTTCCAGATCAGAATACCCCTTGCCGTCCATCCATTTTTCAATGCCGCTGACAATGTCTTTCACCACAGATAGCTTGTTTTTGTACAGGGTGCTTACAACCTGGAATACCTGGGCACCGGCCAGCAGCACCTCTACAGCATCATCCGCAGAGTGTATACCATTGGAGGAACATACATCCAGGGAAACAACGTCATGCAACAGCCCTGCATAACGCAGCGGAAGTCGATGATCATTCGGCTCCGAGAGATTGAAGGGAAAACGACTTGCCTCTTTATCAATATCGAAACTTGGATGAAACATTCTGTTAAACAGAACCGCACCCTTTACACCGGCATCGTTCATTCGCTTCACAACGTTAATCGGGCTGGTATAAAACGGACTGAGCTTTACCGATACCGGTACATTCACAGCCTTTAACACCGCCTCCAGCACCTGCACCTGGTCGTTTTCCACCGCTTGTGCAGTCTGATCTGCATCCAGCGGCAGCGCAAAGAAATTCAGCTCCAGACCGTCCACACCGGTGTCCTGAAGTTTCTTCGCCCACTCTACCCAGGTATCCCGGTTGATACAGTTCAAGCTGGCTATAACAGGAATCGATACCGACTGTTTGGCCTTCTCAACCCAATAGAGATGCTCCTTTGGACCGCCGTGCTCCACATCCGGGAACAAATCTCCAAGCTCGGCATCACTATTGTCATGCATGGTGAGCTCTTCATCCATTTGAGCCTTCTGCAGATGTATCTGCTCCTCAAACAAGGAACTGATCACTATCGCCCCTGCACCGGATTCCTCAATCTTTTTAATGGAATCCATATGGGATGTGAGGCTGCAGGCCCCGACCACCAGGGGATTCCGTAAAGGAATCCCCATATAAGTTGTCTGTAAATTTGCCATACCCTCTCCTTTAATCTTCGTCGCTCAGCTTCTTCAGGTCTGCAAACCGGCGTTCATTATCTTTCTCCGCCAACACATGCAGACGCTCCGCTTCCTCCGGCTTTGCCAGCTCAAGCGCGCGATAACGGATTTCCTGGCTGGTAAACTCCTTGAAATCAGCTGTTTTCTCAACCGATTCCCAGGTAAACTCCTGACCCTCTTCCGCCGCAGCGGGGTTGAATCGATACATCGGCCAGTAACCCGTCTCACTCGCCTTCTTGGACTGCTTGGTGGTCAGCTTCATGTCATAGCCGTGTGCAATACATGGAGAGTATGCAATGATAATAGACGGACCGTCGAAGGCCTCAGCCTCCATTATTGCCTTGAGGGTCTGCTCACGATCCATTCCGTAGTTAACCTGAGCAACATAACAGGATCCATAGGTGGTCATCATCAGACCCAGATTTTTCTTGCCGCTCAGCTTACCGCCGGCCGCAAACTTGGCGATGGCCCCGCGGGGAGTTGCCTTGGAAGCCTGCCCACCGGTATTGGAGTACACCTCTGTGTCCATAACCAGCACATTGATATTCCGGTTGGATGCCATAATATGATCCAGACCGCCATAGCCGATATCATAAGCCCAGCCGTCTCCACCAAAACACCATACGGATTTATCTACAAAGTAATCGCGCAGCTCGTTAATCTTTGCGATGACTTCCTTCTGCTCACCCTTGGCATCCTTGAGGGCCTGGGGCAGCAGCTCGATGGTTTTCTCGTACGCAGCCTTTGCATCTGCAGCAACATCCTTCCAGAACTTGAGGTTCTGCTGCAGGGCTTTGGCAAACTCCCCGCCGACTCCAAGCTCAAGGGCTTTTTCTACGTTGCTCTTGAGCTGCTTGCGGTTTGCATCCACAGCCAGGCGCATACCAAACCCGTACTCTGCGTTGTCTTCAAACAGGGAGTTGACCCAGGTAGGACCGCGACCCTTGCTGTCGACTGCGAACGGAGTAGTAGGAAAGGTTCCCCCATAGATTGATGAACAGCCGGTTGCATTTGCGGCAACCATCCGCCCGCCGCAGATCTGGGTT
>CAZANF010000258.1:0-3953 GCA_964486425.1 uncultured Spirochaeta sp.
AACAAGATCGACGCCATAAATGATGCAGGGGACAGTGCGAAGCCCCCCAGGGTTTCCGGCAAGAAGCCGAAGATGGACAGCCCTGAGGTCCACGCAGCCAAGGTCGCTGCGGCCAGGGCAGCCGCCGAGGCGGCAGCAGCGGCCCCTACTCCGCCTCCGGCAGAGCTTGGGTGGGAGGATCCGGCTGAACACCCGCCCGCTGCAGTGGTCACCGTATCCGCCGAAACCGGTGCAGGGATGAAGGACCTGCTTGCAGCACTGTTCGATGTATCCCCGGCCGGCGAGCCTATGTACCCCGAGGAATATTACACCGACCAGGACCCGCAATTCCGTATCGCCGAGATTATCCGCGAGCAAGCCATCCGCCGCACCGAGCAGGAGGTTCCGCACGCGATATATGTAGATATTGCCGATGCCGAGTACGATGCCCAGGCCGAAAAGCTGAATGTGCGTGCCTTTCTGGTAGTAGAGCGCGAAAGCCAGAAGGGGATCGTTGTTGGAAAGGGTGGGGAGAAAATAAAGGCTATCCGGCTTGCATCCCTGCGGCAGCTGAATCAGCTGTTCAGCTACAGGATCAAACTGGATCTTCGCGTAAAGGTACAGCCGAAATGGCGTCAGCGCGAAGCCACGATCCGCCGTATTACCCGCAGCGGATTCGGGGACTAAAAATCCCCGCAGCTGAAAAGCCCCCGCCGCTGTCGCTCAAAAGGCGGCTGTCGCTGCCCCCGCGGCGCATAAGTCCGCCAAAGAAGCGGACCCATGCTGTAACAGGGGCCGAATTCGAAGCGGTATTTCAGTCCGGGGTCTGAACCTGCACAGTTCCATCCTGCATACCAACTACCACGGCAGTTACCGGTCTGGTAAACAAACCGTTCTCGACAACCCCGGGGATCGAGTTCAGTTCACGCTCCATCTCCCTGGCGGGCAGAGGCAGCCCTTTCGGAAAGCGTACGTCCAGAATCATATTGCCGTTCTCGGTAATAATCGGGCCTACTTTATTCCTGGCCGGGCGGAGTACTGGCTCTCCTCCCAGTTCGGCAGCAAAACGGGCAACAACGGCCCGGGCATCCGGAATAATCTCCAGCGGAATCCCGACCGTGGTACCGAGTGCATCTACAAGCTTGGACTCACCTACAATTACGATAAACCCCCTGGCTGAATACTCGACTATCTTCTCAACCAGGTGAGCTGCCCCGCCGCCCTTAATCAGATTCAGATCCGGATCCACTGCATCTGCTCCATCAATCGCGATATCCAGCTCGGCCTCAATATCCGGGTCGTTCATGCGCCGCACCGGCAGCCGCAGCTCCTGACACATCAGCAGGGTTTGCATGCTTGTGGGAACGACCAGGATGTCGATCAGGCGTCCGGACATAATACGCTCGGAGATGCGGCGCACCGCATGTACGGCCGTGGAACCGGTGCCGAGACCGATTTTCATACCGGACTTCACATAATTGTCTGCGGCGTATTCTCCGACCAATCGTTTCAGATTATCAGCTATACTCATCGATAGCTCCGTAATATATGCAAAAATCGATCCCGTCCAATGGTAAAAATGAACCCGGACAGACGTGGTCCGGCATCTTTATCAATCAGGATACGATACATAGTGGTAAAAAGCTCCGCAGGTTCGATTCCGCTGCCGCGAGCTGCAGTGTACAGAAAGTCCTGCAGGCTCTTCTCGGTATGTTCATGCATTCGCCTGTCAACCTCATCTGCAACGGCCTGCACCGCTGCGGCTTGCGCATCACTTAATGCTACCATTGGTTCGTCCCCGGTTCTCAGGGTAAAACGGAACTCCTCGGGGGCATAGTTCTGTATCCAGTTCCATGCACAGGCTGCCCGTACCCGCGCCCGGGCACGATGCTCGGGTTTCAGCGCGGGGAAGCTGTCCAGTGCCTGCTCTATGCTTCCGGCGCTAATCAGCAGCATATTGCACAGATGACGGAACGGTACCTGAAACGGCATGTCTTCAGGCTGCGGCAGGGGCGTACCATCTACCGTATGTCCGATCCGCTCTACCTGCGACAGCTCATAGATACGCCGCTCCTTGGCAGCCTTGTTTTCCTTTACCGTTTCTACCCCGTAATAGACACGCTCACAGCGGTCATAGTCTTCATATATTTTGATCACGTCCAGATCGAAGGATATAGCAAACTCGGAGTTGGGTCGGCTGGAAGCAAACAGGTAGCGAACGATTTCCGGCTGATAGATCTCCAGGGCGTACTGCAGATCCACTACATTCCCCAGACTGCTTGATATCTTGCCGCCCTGCCCCTTGATCGAGATGAAGTCATATTTAAAGGTGACGGGGGCTTCATAGCCATATACCTCACGGGCTACCTCTTTGGCGGTGTCGAAACTGCCCCCGGCCGAATGATGCTCCTTGCCGGCCGGCTCAAAATCAACCTGTTCATATGCCCAGCGCATCGGCCAGTCAACTCGCCACGGAAGCTTCACCAGACCGGTTTTGCGCAAATCAACGGTGTGCTCGTTTCCTGTCGAGCGGGTGCGATAGGTAAGCCCCCATTCCCCGTCCCAGCCGAGGATATCAACCTCGTCGGTCTGATCCTCTTCGCTGAACACCGATACCGGCCACCAGTTATCGGGAAGCGGGGAGGTCCGGTGCTCATTCAGGATACGGCGTATGGTATCCCGCTGCTCCAGTGCTGTACGAATCTCTTTGGCATATGCCGAAGACTGATACTGCCGGGCCTGATAAATATATTCCGGGGTAATACCGACACGCTCAAGCTGGACCTCAAGCACCGCTTCATTGTGGCGGGCATAGCTCTCATGCTCGCCGAACGGGTCCGGTACCTGAGTAATAGGGTAGCGGAGGTAACCCCCCAGCATCTCCTGCCGAGGCATATTCCCGGGGACCTTGCGAAATACATCATAGTCATCCCAGGAATAGATAAAGCGCACCGGGCGGCCCTGGGCACCGAGAGCACGTGCTACAAGATCGACCGATATAATCCCGCCAAAGTTGCCGATATGCACCGTACCGGGCGGGGTAATACCCCAGGCTCAGGGATAGCGGGCTTTTTCACCCTTGGCACGAATGATCTTCTGCGCATTAACATCGGCCCAATGATTGGGGGCAGGAAACTGTTGATTTGTCGACATGAGGGTGAGTATAGCGAAACTGTGATAAACCGTAAATTACCCCCGGCTGTATGCCGACACTTCAAGTATGAAATTGCGTCTAACTGGAATGACTGTCCTTATAACCGCCATCTGCATCAGCACCGTGGCCGGTAACGAACTGCCCCAAATTACACAACAGCTGTCCGCCGATGCAGCACCGCCGGAGATCGAACTGCCCGCCCCGCTTCCGGAAGCCGACTCACCGGAACAAGCAGCCCCGCCGCACCAGGATGATGTGATTCCAGCCGATGACCCAAGGCTGACCGGGCATGAACTGGAAGGGATCGCCTCGTGGTACGGGGGCAAGTTCCAGGGGCGATTGACAGCCAACGGCGAGGTATTCGACACCAACGAGATGACCGCAGCCCATAAAACCCTTCCTTTCAACAGCATAGTGCGCGTAATAAACCTGAACAACAATCAGTCGGCCGAGGTGCGGATAAACGATCGCGGCCCATTTGTTGAGGGCCGGATAATAGATTTAAGCCGTGCCGGGGCGGAGGCGATCGGAATGTCCGGAACCGGAGTTGCCCCGGTAAAGGTAGAGGTGGTGCATTATCAACAGGAGAGTCCGTATCATATCCTGCAAATCGGGGCCTTCAGCGATCCGGATAACGCAGAGCAACTGGTAATTGAACTTTCCGATGCCGGACTGGTCCCCTCTATTGAATCTACTGCCGAGGGCATTCACCGCGTACACATTGACGACGTGCACATGGATACCCTGGAAGAAACCCGCCGGGCTCTTGCTTCGCTGGGATATGCGGATGTACTGATACGCAAACAACGGGTTTAGGTAT
>CAZANF010000259.1:0-3878 GCA_964486425.1 uncultured Spirochaeta sp.
AAAACTGGAGGTGGCGGGAGTCGAACCCGCGTCCTATGACGGCCGCTGCAGACGTCTACAAGCTTAGTTCCACATTAAGTTTTCAGGACACACTGGCTGTGGAACAGGCCGTGTATCCCGTAGGTTAGAATTGAGTCCCATGTGCCGTCTAACCGCAGCACACAGCAAGCTTAGGTTTGTTACAAGCGACCGCAGCCTCTAAGCGGCGTCTGCGGAGCCCGTGCTCGAAGCGCTTACGCTGCAGCGAGCATTGTGTCGTCGTTGTCAAAAGCGACTTCGACGACGTTATCTTCTTTTTTGGCAGATAACATTTAGTTTGCCGGTTTTAGGAGTCAGCTCTCCGCTTGCAGCCTACAACGTATACCAGTCACAGTCGAATCCGGTACACCCCCTTAGGTTTTCTAATGGGAAGACTAATGTACTGCCGTAAGGTTACATTGTCAAGTCGGACAGATTACGAGAATAAACGCTGATACAGCTGCGGCGAAAGGGCCACAGCACTGCGCGGCAGGGGATCTTTCTTCCCTTCGATAGAGCAGAGTATCGCACCCGCGCCATGCAGTACCGGGTAGAGCGGGGCGACGTCCCACAACTCGAGCTCCGGATCAATCATTATATCGCCGCGGCCCTTTGCAATCAGCATGTAACCATATGCATCACCCCAGGTACGTGCGATTACCCGGTTCTCAAGCAGTTTGGGATACCATTTCGGGGTATTCCGGGTTAATCCGACAAAGTCCGATGTATACACCCGCAATTGTGCATCAGGTTCGGCAGCCTGGACTGCGGCTCCATTTTCATCATGAGTATTAAAATTCATACATCCTGACACCATTTCTCCGCTTGGTGGGTTTAGAATAACGCCTATCACCGGTGAACCGTTGTATAATAATGCGACCAGGGAGCAATACAGGGGAACGCCGTTAATGAAAGATTTTGTACCGTCAATAGGATCCAGTACCCAGGTAAACTCCCCGTGTTCATCCGAGCCGAACTCCTCGCCATGTACGGCGTGGGCGGGATAGTGTGTTTGAATCATGGAGCGCATAAGCAGTTCGGTTTCACGATCAGCCTGAGTAACCGGACTCTCATCTGCCTTCCATTCAATATTTATGGTTTTCCCGAAAAACTCCAGGGTCTTCCCGGCGCCGGCGCGGGCCACATTTTCTGCAAACTCCCACAGAGTCCTTCGCTCGTCTTCCGGAATATCAGTCCATTGCATAGTATCTCCGCTAGATGCGCATTTCGCGCATCGCGTCCCGCTGTTGATCTCTTGCTTTGATCGTCTGGCGTTTGTCGTGCAGTTTTTTACCCTTCACAACACCAATATCAACCTTTATTAAACCTTTTGATAGATACAAAGCAACAGGAATCAGGGTGTAGCCCTTTTCCTCCACCCGCCGGCGCATCTTTTCAATTTCCTGTTTGTGGGCCAACAGCTTTCGGGGTCGATCGGGGTCATGATTGTTGATATTTCCATGAGAATACTGGGAAACATGAAGCCCGAACAGGATGAGTTCACCCCTCACGATTCTGGCGTGTGCATCCGCAAACGAGAATTTATTGTTCTTGATCGACTTTACTTCAGTACCTTGCAGGATGATACCGCATTCATACGATTCTTCGACATTATATTCATGCAAGGCCCGTTTGTTCTTTATGAGGAGTTTGCGGTTTTGGGTACTCACTGCGGTTTCTTCTCCAGTATCAGTCGGAATCCCAGATAATCGGTTCGCCAGTCGCCCGGCTGAACACCGATATTCTCCACAGCAACGCTGTTCGACCTGTTGGCCCAGGAAGCCCCGCGCACGATGTACTCTGCCAACGGCCATTCCGTATCAGCAACAGAAGCATACCCGGCATCAAGCCGATATCCTGATGCCGGCGCATACCAGCTGCGTGTCCATTCCCATACGTTTCCGCTCATATCGGACAATCCCAGATTCCCTGTAGAACCCCCGACAGATGCAGGTGTGGTTCGATCCTCCCTCCAGAGCACGGCATCCGGCAGGGGATCTCCATTCCATCTTGCCGCAGCCTCCCACTGTTCGGTGCCTGGCAATACCAGCTGCCAGTCGACCTGGATAGCGGACGGTAAAAATTCATTCAGTGCTGCCGAAAATCGCCGGGCATCGGCAAGGTTTACGTTCGTCACAGGGGCATCACCTGCCGGATCCCGTCCTGATCCATGCTGTGTTTCTGTACCGGAGGCACCCTCGCCGAGTAGCGCTTCATACTGATTTCTGGTTACGGGCGTCGCAAGCATGTAAAAGCCTTCAACCTCGACGGTATACGGCATTTGATTCTGATGATCTGACCCTGTTGCACCACCGTATAAATACTGAGTGGCCGGGACTGAAACAAAGGTAAATACTTCTCCCTGAGCCTCAATACGGACTGCAGGGGGATCGGCTACCGGCTGTTGCTCAAGCCCTTCAGGACCGAAGCCGTGCGGTGCCGTCTCTGTTATCAAACGGGTGGCAATCCGCTCTGAAACATCGTTGAAATACGGAGTCTGAACTAAAGAATCCCTGAGATTATCCGGAAGGATCTGCTCCATCCACAGAAGCCCGGCCATACCGGACTGTTCTATGCGGGCCAGGCGACGCAGTATTTCCAATGCACCGGCCGGTGAAAGCAAGGGGCCGGCATTCATGACTGCTGCTTGCAGGTAATCCGCCCCGGCTGCGGGAACACTGGTGCTCGGTAGGCTTTCTGCAAGAATGGTTTCTGCCAGCGCCGGCTGATCTGCAAGCAGCAGACGATGCACCGCAGGAGCAAGAATAAGCGGATGCCTGTAGCGGTTAGTCTCGTCCCCCGTCAGGGCCCATTGTGCATATTCCTGTACGGTGTCACGGGCGAATTGCTGTGGATCCGACAGCGTCAACTCAGCGAAATGCTGCTGTCGTTTTGGAAAGAAAAGCGACCCTATCCGCCGCCCTCCGACCTGCACTGAATCCTGTACAGGTGAATGGGCTGGTGTCTCGATAGAAATCTCGTGTACCCCTGCCTCTATAAATGAAGTAACAGGTGTGGCGCCGATATACTCGCCATCAACATATACCGCCGATCCATGAGGAAAAGAAGAAAAATCAACCTTGCTTCCGTAATTGATCAATCCGGGAATGAGCAGAATTCCAGCAACCAGCGCAAGCAGCATGCCGCCTATCACAATAGGTACATAGCGCACCGGAGGAAAGCCGAGGAATGTGGGCAATCGAACAGGATCTATATGTTCAATCTGCTCTTTTGAGTCTTTTTTTGATGACATGGGGGATAGAATAGGAAAATTATGCTTTACTTGTCAATCAAATCACCTCTGTGATAATCTTCACCTACATGAATACTCTTGCTGAACGTTTGGTAGATACGACCGAAAGATTTCTTACGTGGCGAAAACAGCGTAAACATCGGCTAAAGATGCAACATTCCCAAAAACACCCGGTGCGTGACTGGATTGAGGCCTTTCTGCAGGCGGCTCTCATCGTTCTGATCATTAACCAGTATGCAGTTCAGGCTTATCAGATCCCGTCGGCCTCCATGCGCTCGACCTTGCTCGAAGGCGATCGCATATTCGTGAATAAAATCGTGTATGGTCCTCAGTTGCTCCCCGGTTTTTTCAAACTTCCCGGTTTCTTCTCGCCAGAACGGGGTGAGGTTATCATTCTGGAGAATCCTACCGAGCATCCACGCGGAACACTGTTCAGCCTGCTCCATCGTCTGCTGCACATGCTGACCCTGTCGATGATAGATATTGATCGCGATGAAGCCGGGCAGCCGCGTGCCAGCCTGCTCATAAAGAGAGCCATCGGCCAGGGGGGAGATCGCATTCGATCTGTTGAAGGCAACATCTATATACGTCCTTCCGGTGCTGAACG
>CAZANF010000260.1:0-3831 GCA_964486425.1 uncultured Spirochaeta sp.
CCACAAGCTGTTCATCCGGAGTTTTGGACTGCAGAGCAGCCGCCCGCTCGTGGTAGCTGCCGGGTGCTACACCGTGGGTGCTGCAGATCTGGTCCCACACCGCCGCGCCGTTGGTGCGACAGGCAAAGATAAACGGCCGCCCCAGCCCGTCGTACATGCTGTTGCTGAACCCTTGCGGGTCCACACTGGGTGTATCCTGCTCAATCATAAATACAAAACTGGTGCCCAGGCTCAGCAGATCCCCGCTGGTACCCACCTTGGACTGAGGGTTATCCCCTGACCCGATACCCACCTTGCAGTCGATCGGAATTCCAAAGCGCTCGTGGAAATACTGTGCAATAGGCCCGGCCCAGCTGAGGGGATGAGCTACCTCACCCAGTTTCTCCCGCAGTGCCTGCGAGCCGTCCGGCAAGTCAGCGGCGGCAGCTTCAATCAGCTGCGGCGACCAGTCCCTTGCACGGTAGTCCATGAGACTGGTACCCGAGGCATTGCCCCAGTCGGCCGGAACATCCATCTTTCCACAGAGTACCCCGGAAAGAAACGCGCTCAGCAAACGGATCGCCCGGGTTTCCTCGTATTGTTTCGGAAATTCCAGTCCGACCTTGCGGATTACTGCACCACTGAAACGCAGCGGAGAGTCGCTTCCCGACGTCTCTATCATGGCAGCCTTTCCGCCAATCCTCTGCCGCAGATCATCAGCCTCGTTTTTGGTGCTGCTTGTCAGCCAGATCGGGCAGCTGGGATAACTGTAGCTGTCGGTAAACACCTCAACCAGAGATTTGCCGCAGGCACCGGAGGCCACCGACTGGAAAGCCTCCTTCGCCGATGCCGACAGATAGACATGCCCGTGCTGCTGTGCAGAGATCTGGATCGCCGCAATCCTGTCGAGCGGAGCTCCTGCCGACTGCAAATCGGATAAAACCGCATCCAGTGCCGCCAGAAACATTCCCGGCGGCTGATCGGCCTGTCCGGGGAACTGTGGGGGCAAAATGAGCGTATCCGGATCCACCCCGAAAGCGTTTGTCCGGGGATCCTGAGTAAACACCACACTCTGTTCGAACAGTGTCCTGGGGGCGGCACCCCCGGACACATCTCGCGGAATCTCCAGCACCGCAGCCGAGAGGCTTTGCGTGCTGCAATCGATTCCAAGTACAATCATGCTATCGCTCATCGGCATATATTCCTATAGGTAATCGTTCAGGATGCTTTCAAGATATTCCTGCTGTCCGGATTCCGGCAGAAACGGCGGTTCATCCAGGATTGATTCTTCCAGGGCGCGCAGGCTCATTTTTCCTTCAGTGATCTTTTTGCCGATCGAGGAGTTCCATGAGGCATAGCGATCGTCGATAAAGCCGTCCAGGGCGTTATCCTTGATGATTCCGTGAGCAGCCTTCAGACCGCGGGCAAAGCTGTCCATTCCGACGATATGACTGATCACCAGATCCTTCACGGTATAGGACGGACGGCGGATCTTGGCATCAAAGTTCAAACCGCCGCTGTGCAGACCGCCGTTCTTCAAAATTTCGTACATCATAAGGGTGGTGGTATACAGATCGGTCGGGAACTGGTCGGTATCCCAGCCCAGCAGGGTGTCGCCCTGGTTGGCGTCTACGCTTCCCAGCAGATTGTTGATGCGTGCAAAATGCAGCTCATGCTGAACGGTGTGACCGGCCAGGGTCGCATGATTGGTCTCGATGTTCAGCTTCACATGCGGCAGCAGATCATAGGCCTGCAGAAAACCGAATACGGTGGCGCTGTCGGTATCATACTGATGCTTGGTCGGCTCTTTCGGTTTCGGCTCGAACAGGAACTGCCCGGTAAATCCGATTTCCTTGGCATAGTCTACGGCCATGTGCATAAAGCGGGCAAGATTGTCCAGCTCGCGCTTCATGTCGGTATTCAGCAGGGTTTCATAGCCCTCACGGCCGCCCCAGAATACGTAGTTGCTTCCGTTCAGCTCTTTGGTTACCTCAATAGCCTTGCGAACCTGTCCGGCTGCATAGGCATAGACCCGTGTATCCGGGCTGGTTGCGCCCCCGTGCATGTAGCGCGGATGGGTAAACAGATTCGCCGTACCCCACAGGAGTTTGGTCTTGCTGTCGGCCATCAGACTCTTGGTAAGGCTGATTATCTCATCCAGGTTCTTCTGCGTCTCGCGCAGGGTATCCGCCTGGGGGGCGATATCGGTGTCATGAAAACAGAAAAAAGGAATGTTCAATTTCTCGGTCAGCTCAAACAGCCCCTGCATCTTGATCTTGGCTGCCTTCATCGGATCGGTAACCGAATCCCACGGTCGAACTGCAGTCGGAGCTCCGAAGGGGTCGGTTCCCCCGGCATTCATGGTATGCCAGTACGCCATCGAAAAGCGCAGGTGCTCCTCCATGGTCTTGCCGCCAACCTTCTCGGTCGGGTTATAATGCTTGAACGCGAAGGGGTTCCTGGTACCAGGACCCTCAAACTCTACTTTAGGAATATCACTGAAAATCTGTTCGCTCATATCATCTCCTTGTCGATGGAATAGTATCTCTATAACGATACTATCCCCGACCAAGACAATCACCAATATACAAAAGTGAACTCTCCTGTGTATAATTGCAGTATGGAGCAAACTCAAATACTGGATGTCGTGTACGTACATACCATGAACAAACCTCAGCTGGTTCACTGGCACTCGCGCACCCACACCCATGGTGCCGAGCAGTTCGAATTCCACTACTTTCTGCATGGAGACGGCAGCTTCAAGAATGATTCCACTACCCGCAGCATCCGTTCAGGCTATCTGTACCTGACGCAGCCCGAACAGGTACACAAGATTCATACCCACAGCCTGGAGCATCCGCTGGGATACTATGCAACCCTGTTCCATCTGCCCAAAGGGCACGAGATCCACACCCTGCTCACCGACCCCGATTTCGTGCAGCGCTTCCCCTGCCGTCTCGGGGCATCCAAGCGCTTCTTTTTTGATGACTTGAAGAACTGCTTTATCAGCGGAGACCCACATCTGCAGCAGGCCGGGGTCTATAAACTGCTTTCGTTTATTTGCGAGCTGTATGCCGGAGAGGTCGCGACGCGCAAGGAAACGGACCGTGACTTTAATATCCTGCTGGAGCAGGCGATCGCCCTCTTTCAGGAGAATCTGTTCCGGCATACCACTCTGCAGGAGGTCCACCAGAAGCTTGGGGTGTCAAAGGAATACCTTATCCGGCTGTTCAACCGGCATCTGCACACCACCCCGATGCGCTATTTCACCAAGCTGAAGATAGAGGCCGCCGCATCCATGCTGATTGATTCAAACCTGTCGCTGAAGGAAATCGCCTACGAGCTGGGTTTCTCCAGCCCGTTTCATCTGTCGAAGCGCTTCAAGGAGTACACCGGCATTACCCCGTCCACCTATCGCAAGCAGTATTACCGGCTCACCCCGACCCAGTATCACCCCAGACTGGTGAAGGATTAGCGCCGGACACGGCCTCAGCGCAGGCCGCGCTCGACCTCAACCCCGGCCGCCACCTCACCGCAGGCCACGTTCATCCAGATACTGCAGCAGTTCCTGGTACCGGGCGCGGTTTACCCCCATATCCCCCTGCCCGACCCGCGAGGCGGAACGCAGATGCATGAGCCCTTCCCCGTCAGGCAGATAGATCTCCACATCATCCCGGAATCCGAACACACGTGAACTGAACACCGCGTGCAGATACCCGGAGTCCTCGTGAAGAATCTGCACCCGGGGCTGCGAGCCCAGCCACTGCCGCACGACCTCGAATACCTGGCTCCGTGAGACGCTATAGGAAACCGGCTCAACATAGTGCATGGTATCCGACGGGTCGGCCTGGG
>CAZANF010000261.1:0-3780 GCA_964486425.1 uncultured Spirochaeta sp.
AAAGGGATTGAGCTGAAATAGCGCAGATTACCCCGGGCGCATAACCGGCCTCCGGCTGCTACTCCTCGGAAAGGCCTGCAAGCAAACGAAACCGGGAACGACAGGGACTGTGTCACGAGGCTCCGTCACCTCCGCCTCACACAGTCCCCCTTTCCTGCGGGGTATACGCCTCCGGCCGTGCGCTTGGGTGGGGTCAGTTGTCCCACTCTATGAAAGTTTAATCGATTGTTTCAATCTGCATAAAGGCGTATACTTACTCTCATGGCTGAACGAAAGTCCTGGGACAGTGCCTACAAGTATCTATTCTCAAGCCGGCAGGTGTTCCACCAGTTTCTTACCCGATTTGTGGAAGAGGACTTTGTGCAGGGCCTGACCGTCAATGACGTAGAACTGGTAGATAAAAGCTTTGTCAGCGACGAGCTTCTGGACAGGGAAAGCGATATCATCTACAAGGTCAACCTGCCCGAACATGAGGTGTACATCTATGTACTGCTGGAGTTTCAGTCTACGCCGGACAAAACCATCCCGGTACGGATGCTGTTATACATTCTGCAACTGTATGATCAGCTGTTTCGCAGCAGCACCAGCGGGCTTCTACCGGCGGTATTCCCGGTTCTGCTGTACAACGGCAGTCGTCCATGGAATGTCCCGTTTAATCTGAACGAACTGGTAGCGCCACGGATTCCTGCAAAGTACATCCCGTCTTTCGAGTATTATCCGATAATTGAGCGAGATATCCCACCTGAGAAGCTTGAGCGCATCAAAGGACTGGTAGCCGCAATCATGTACCTGGAACAGCAGGAGGATGACGCAGCCTTACATCATACCATCGACACCGCAATTACTATGATCGCCGAGGAACAACCAGAACAACTGCGGCAGTTCAGCCACTGGATCAATCGCATGTTTCGGGGTTCACTTGAGAACGACGACATAAACAAAGTCAATCAGTTGAAGGAGGTAAAGACCATGCTTGCAGAAGTAGTAGATAAAATCGAACAGCGAGGAGAACAACGAGGCTTGAAACAGGCACGACGTGAGGATGCCCGTAAAATGCTTGCCAAAAAGTATCCAATATCGGAAATCGCAGAAATCACCGGCCTGTCCGAGCAGGAAATAAAGGACATTCAGAACGTCATGAAATGATCCATACCACGTTGCCTGTCCCGGCCGGTTCAATACCATAGGTCAGGCACATGAAAGGATGGGCCATTTTATCAACTGGTATAACACCCAGCATCGCCATTCCGACATCGAATATGTAACTCCTCCTCACCATCAAGCCCACTCGGATCCGCAAAGTTAATCGGATCATTGCCTACATATGAATCCAGTTTGTGCCGTCCCGTATCGGATCAACCGTAGTAAATCGTGCTGCCTGCGGGGCATAATCGCGGAAGCCGTAATCATATAACGCGGTCACCAGGTCATAGGTGTACACAAGGTCGCTGCCCGGGCCCGCCTTTCCGGGGGTGTGCACACTCATCCAGCTGCTGATCTTGCCTCTCGCGTGAATCAGCCGATGCGTGCCGAATAGCGTGACCGAACGAGGCGCGCTTGCATTCCTATCACTTTCTGCATCTTCATATTCATAGAATTCATAGCGCGTTTCCGGCATGCTGCCGCCGTTCTTGCGCCGAGCAAG
Organism: uncultured Spirochaeta sp.; assembly: GCA_964486425.1. Classification (GTDB taxonomy): domain Bacteria; phylum Spirochaetota; class Spirochaetia; order DSM-27196; family DSM-8902; genus Spirochaeta_B. Next base: position 1,646 of record CAZANF010000261.1, read on the forward strand.
CTCTACCTGCTCATATGCTGCAATCCGGTTATCCGGGGCATAGCTGTACCGGATGAGCTCAGCATCAATATATTCACGGGTCACATTGCTGTTCACATCGTGATCGTAGTGCCGGGGCCCGCCTGTGTCAAACGGTTAGCTGAATCATACAATGAGTAATTATTCCTGATTTTGGGGCACATACCGTGCCTCCGGCCGTGCGCTTGGGTGTGGTCAGTTGTCCCGCTCTATGGGCGTATGTTTACTCTCATGGCTGAACGACATGACCTGATTCGTGCCAATTCATAGCATATCAGGAAACTCATACATCCTGATTCAATTCCTCAAGCATGCACTTCCGCAACAAATCGTTCATCAAGGTCTGATACCCTTTCCCGTGGCTTTTTAACCACATCAACACATCGATATCAATCCGGGCGGTAATCTGCTGCTTCTTCGGCTTGTACACATCAAGAAATGGTTTCGCTTCAGCAAAGTCTTCGTCGCTCCATTCGTTGATATCCGAGGTATCAATAGCGCTGTCGGGAAGCTGTGACAGCTTCTTGAACCGCCGTTTCTGTTCTTCTGTCAGGGGGCTAAATCCACGTATTGTTTTCATATCGTCGTTTCTCCTGCGATGTCACCTTCCGTACCGATATTATCCGTATTACCTCTTCGCCGGTATAGTCCACGCGGGTTACAGCAAAGGAATCGGCAAATTCATACCTCGCATCCTCGAATGAGATGTGATGCCGTGTCCTGTTTGCCTCATCCCAGTCAAAGACTATAATGTAATTATACTATTGTAGTTACACTTTTGCAATTGCTATTCTCTGCCTGAGTATCAACAACGGTTTAAAAGTTCCTCTTTTCAGCGGTTTCATATTTCCGCTTTTTCCATGATTTAGACAGGGTCAACGACCCCGACTTTTAACCGGTCTTTCATCCGGTATGAATCCCCTTTCAGACTGAATACATGTGCATGATGCAGTAAGCGATCGATGGTGGCGGTAGCTATTGCCTCGTCTCCCAGGATTTCTGCCCACCTGCCAAATGCCTTGTTGGTGGTCAGAATTATGCTGCCGTACTCGTATCTGGCATTTATTACCTGGAAGAACAGGTTTGCCTGTTCCCTGGTCATGCTTTCATAGCCCACTTCATCAATGAGGATGACATGTGGCTTACGCAACCAGGTAAGGCGTCTACGCAGCCGTCCTTGCTCCCGAGCCCTGCCGAGCTCTTCGATAAGATTGATACAGCTTGTGTACCATACGGTGTGCTCGGTCATGCAGGCTTTGTAGGCAAGAGCCAGCATGAGGTGCGTTTTGCCCAACCCACTCGGTCCCATGAGAATGACGTTCTCATGTCGAGGCACAAACGCGAGGCTGGCCAATTCGTTCAACTGCTTTGCCGTAAGCCCACCTTTGATCCAGTCAAGGTCAAAGTCCTCCAAGTGTTTTATTGCCGGCATTCCCGAAAGCTTCAGTCTGCTTTTGGCTGCTCGTTCTCGTCTGGGTATGTACTCAATATCCAGCAAGTCGGCAATCGACTGCGATAATGTGTTGTCAGTTCGGGACTGAGCCTCCAGATAGCTTTCCAGTCCTGCTGCCATAAATTCAAGTCCCATATCCTGCATGCGGGTTTCCAGTGTTGATGTGAGCTGGTTCATGCGCTCTCCTGCATCAAGCTATCGAACACGGACGGGTGTCGCACTTCCACATCGATCCCATACGCGGCAACAACATGTTCAGGTTGTGCAGGTGGATCCGGCAGAACAACTTCTTTCTGTGCTTTTGGAGTACTGCGCCGGTTTTCTCGCTTCCAGCGGCCGATCAATGCTGCAGTATCTTCTTTCCGAATATCATCTATACAAGCACCTTTTGGATGCATCAGACAGGTTCGAATACAGTTGCCTTCAAGCCATATTTCCATTTTCCGTGTAATGGTATTTGCTTTAAGGGTAACAATTTGCCCGATATGCTCTGCATCCACGCTGTATCGGTTGGTTTGGAATCGTATAGTTCCCTCACGGGATACCAGCAGATCTTTGTTCAAGCGGACATCAGGTGCTGCTGCAGGTTCCCAGGGATGCATATGAGTCTTCTCCTCGGCAAAGCGTTCTCGGCGTGTCTTCCTGATGCCACCGATCTGCTTTT
>CAZANF010000262.1:0-3683 GCA_964486425.1 uncultured Spirochaeta sp.
GGGATGCCGAAGTCACCTGAAGGCGAGCGATTGCTTGGTACCGATGATGGATTCTCCGCATTGTTCAACCTCGCGTTTCAGACAAAAGCTGCTCTGGCAGATACCTGGGCGGCCGAGGCTGCTGCACTGGCTGCCTCCGCCGACATTGCCGGTGCCGAGGCAGTGCCGGCCGCTGCAGCCCCGCCCCCGCCGGTAATATCCTGGGTTCCGGTTATCGGAGTCGGTGGAATCAAGACACCCGGAGAAGCAGAGACCGCACTGACTCGCGAGGAACCGGTTGATCTGGTTGCAGTCGGGCGCAGCCTGCTTGCCGACCCTGCCTGGGCTGCCAAGGCCTTGCAGGGCCGGATCACGGATATCTCCTTCTGCATAGACTGCAAACCTCGCTGTTTCTGGTTCTCCGATCCGTCGAAATGTCCTGCCAGAAAGGCCATCGCAGCCGGAAAATACCCTGCCGCGTAGAGCGGCTACATGGTTAGCGCCTTAACCAGCTCGCGATTGTACGCCGGGATGTCCTGGACAACACGGCCCCACACGATATTTCCCTCCCGGAATGCCGGTTTATCAACCCACATTGCCCCGGCATTCTCCATATCGTCGCGGATGCCAAGGCTCCCGGTTGCCTTTCGGCCCCGCATAATCCCGGCGCTGGCGGCAACCCAGCCGGCATGGCAGATAAACCCGAGCAGCTTGTCAGCCGCATCCATGTCGCGAATAAGCTGCAGCAACGCAGTATCGCGGCGCATCTTGTCCGGAGCCCACCCGCCGGGAATAAGCAGCGCATCCAGCTCATCCGCTGACAATTCCTCTGCAGTCAGATCGGCAGTTGCGGTAAGTCCTCCATGTTTCGATGTATATGTTTCGCCCAGCTTGGCCCCTACGGTTACAATTCCTGCACCGAGTTCGGCCATGCGCATATACACAGCCCAGTGTTCAAGATCCTCAAATCCCGGGCCTATAGCCATTGCAATCTTCATATTCGCCTCCCGTAAACCGTATTGTATGTGCTAGAAGGTACTAAAAATCGAACGTGATTTCTCGTTGTTTTGCCCGCGGCAAACAGGTATACTGTGCGTGAAAGGATGGAGAGATGGAAAGTGCGCGTGAATTATTTCTGATTACCCTGTCCGGCGATGATAAACCCGGTATTACATCCCGTTTTACCAGCATATTCGCCGAATATGATGTGAATGTACTTGATATCGGCCAGTCGGTAATCCATAACACCCTGTCGCTGGGTTTTCTCATAGAGATTCCGAAGGTTACCGATTCTGCCGATATCCTGAAGGAGGTTCTGTACACCGGGTATAAAATCGGAGTGCATGTGAAGTTCCGTCAGGTGTCGGCAGAGAGTTACGGGGACTGGGTTGATTCCCAGGGCAAGCATCGCTATATAATCAGCCTTCTCGGGCGCAAGCTCACTGCACGGCAGATCGCTGCGGTTACCAGCATAGTCTATGAACAGGGCCTGAATATCGATGTCATCTCCAGGCTGTCCGGGCGGGTCCCGATTGAGGGGCCGTCTCCTGTCGGCAAGGCCTCGGTTGAGATCTCCGTTCGCGGCAAACCGCAGAATCTCGAATCCATGAAGGCATCCTTTCTGCATGTGACTCAGGAATACGGGATTGATATCGCCTTTCAGGAGGATAATATCTACCGCCGCAACCGGCGTCTGGTATGCTTCGACATGGACTCCACCCTCATTCAGACCGAGGTAATCGTTGAACTGGCTCGCCGAGCCGGAGTCGGCGATGAAGTCCACCGCGTAACCGAGGCCGCAATGCGCGGCGAAATTGATTTCGCGGAGAGTTTTCGCCGACGTATTGCACTTTTAAAGGGGCTTGATGAAGCCGTGCTGCAGGAAGTTGCAGAGAACCTTCCGCTAACCGAGGGAGCAGAAACCCTGGTGACAACCCTGCATGAGCTGGGGTATAAAACCGCGATTCTGTCCGGCGGATTTACCTATTTCGGACATTATCTGCAGCAGAAGCTCGGATTCCACTATGTATATGCAAACGAACTGGAGATTAAAGACGGAAAACTAACCGGTCGACATCTTGGCGAGATCGTCGACGGGGCCAAAAAGGCCGAGTATCTGCAGGCAATTGCAGAAAAAGAGCATATCCGTCTTGAACAGGTAATCGCCATCGGGGATGGTGCAAACGACCTGCCGATGATCAACCTGGCGGGACTTGGGATTGCCTTTCAGGCAAAGCCGATTGTCAAGGAAAGCGCCGAGCATGCAATCTCCAGTATGGGACTGGATGGAGTACTATACCTGCTGGGGTTCCGTGACCGGGAGCTGCGCTTATGATGCAGGATCTTTCACTCTCGTTCTCTACACCCGGACTGTTGTTTCCGGCTATCTCGCTGTTATTCCTCTCGTTTACCAACCGGTTTATTTCCTATGCAAGCCTGGTTCGCGGACTGCATGATCAATGGCGCCGGGACTGCGACCCGGCGGTTTCACAGCAGATTAAAAACCTGCGCAGACGAATGCATCTTATTCGAAGCATGCAGATCTCCGGTAGCATATCACTGCTGCTGTGTACCCTGTCGATGGTGCTTCTGCTGTTTCCCAGCTGGATTTTTCCGTGGATTGCATTTGCAGGCGCGCTGATTTTTATGGCTGTCTCGCTTGTCCAGCTGATTATTGAAGTTGCTATCTCCATGCATGCAATTGAGCTGCAGCTGGACGATATGCAGGACCCGGCTTCGGTGAGCGGCTGCCGGGACGAAGAGGGTGTTACCCTTTGACGCTATCGATTCACACCGATATCTTATTAATATGAGAAATATAGAATTACTATCGGGATATTCGATACCGCAGATCGGCATGGGAACATGGCAGTTAAACGGGGATACCTGTATCACCGCGGTGGCTGAAGCACTTGAACTCGGCTATCGTCACATCGATACTGCATTTGCCTATGAAAATCATGCGGAGGTAGCGGCCGGTATTGACAGGTCTGGAATTGCGCGTGAAGATCTGTTTGTAACCACAAAGATTCCCATGACAAAACAACGGCCTGAACAGATTTCTTCCCTCGGAAAACGCATGCTGGATGAGTTGAAGATGGATTATGTTGATTTGCTGCTGATTCACTGGCCCAATAAAAAAATACCTTTTGCGGATACCTTGAGTGCTATGAATGAGCTGGTCGATAAGGGCAGTGTGCGCAGCATTGGTATCAGCAATTTCAATTCAAAGATTACCGCAGAAGCCGCAGATACCTCACCGGTACCGGTTGTCAACAATCAGGTTGAGTTTCATCCCTTTCTGTATCAACGGGAACTTCTGCAGGTATGCAGGGAGCGTGGTATCGCCGTGACTGCATACTCGCCGTTAGCTCGCGGAGAGGTTGCAAAAGATGAGCGTTTGCAGAAGATCGCTGCGCGCTATGATGCAACTGCTGCACAGGTTGCGATTGCATGGCTGCTGCAGAAAGGGCTTGTCGTGGTTCCAAAGGCCTCATCAAGGGAGCATCTTCGCAGCAACCTGGAAGCTGCAGACCTGGAGATTGCCCCGGAGGATATTACCGCGATTGATTCCTTCGAGGATTTTCGCCGTATTATTAACGGCAATTTCAAGCATTTTCCATTTGATGAAGAGATGTAGATCCTCAGGATCGTTAGTACAGTCGGATGTGGGGTACCAGCCTATACAGGCTTCCGCCGCCTGC
>CAZANF010000263.1:0-3681 GCA_964486425.1 uncultured Spirochaeta sp.
TAGAGCTATGCAAATAGCATAGACTGAGACGGATTATGCATTTTGCATACTCCAGTCTACTCGTTTCGCATGCGTCTGCTCAGAGTAGATTGAGAGATCCCAAGCATGGCGGCAGCTTTGGATTGATTCCCACCGGCAATTCGAAATGCCTCTCCAATGAAAAAATCTTCAACCTCCTGTAAGGCAGGGAATCTACCGGTATAGCTGATTGACACTCCGCCGGCCGCCGGTATTCCGGACCCCTCGGGGCCATCCTGCAGCCCGATTACATACTCCCGGAACGGCTCAACCGGAAGCTGATTACCTGTAGCCCGGCTGACGGCATCAAATACCATTGACTGGAGCTCTCGAATATTACCTGGAAAACTGTAGCCCGACAGGATCCGATATATTTCCGGGGACACATGTAATCGATCCCGCTGCAGCTCATTGCAGGCAGAGCTGACAAAATGCTCCATCAAATGAGGAACATCTTCAAGTCGTTCGCGCAACGGAGGTACCCGCACAGTGTGAGCCATCAATCGATAGTATAAATCCTTGCGAAACTCACCGCTCTCCATTTTTTGAGTCAGATTGGCGTTTGTGGCAGCAACAATGCGTACCTCCGCCTTTTTCGGCATATCTGATCCCAAGGGGTAATACTCAGCCTCCTGCAGCAATCGCAGCAGCTTGACTTGAGCCCCCATGGGGAGATCCCCTATTTCATCCAGAAAGAGGGTACCAAGCCTGGCCTGTTCCCCCAGGCCGCTGCGTTGAGAGGCTGCCCCGGTAAATGCACCCTTGGTATGCCCAAACAGGGTGTCGGAAAACATGGTATCATCCAGTCCGCTCACATTCACCGGTACAAAATCACCGCTTCGCCGGCTTATTCGATGCAGAACCCGGGCTATAAGTTCCTTTCCGGTGCCGCTGTCTCCCAATATAAGGGCCGGCTTCGGGCTGGGAGCAATAGCTTCTATATATGCAAAAATCTGACGCATCCGGTGACTGACGGAAATAATCCCCTGAAACTCCTCCGGATTCCGGATCTGGAAGGCCTGCAGACTCTCCGACAGGGTATTGATCTCCTGCTGTAAACGGCGGATACGCAGGCCATGCTGAACTGCAGTTGTCAGTCTCGCGCCGGACACCGGCTTGGTTATAAAGTCAAATGCCCCGTGGCGCATACAATCCACCGCAACCTGGATACTGTCTATACTGGTAGCAACAACTACAGGGATGTCGGGAAATTGAAGCGACACCTGTGCCAGCACGTCCTGCCCCGACACATGCGGCATATGCAGGTCCAGTATAATAAGATCTATATTGTGCTGAACCAGAATCGGCAGTACTTTGCGTGAGTCGTCACAGACAACACAGGCTGCCGGCAGCGACTCCTGAATCTGAACCGTATACAACTCGGCACTGACCGGATCATCTTCAATTATGAGTATAGCAGCCGGTTTTTCCCAACTGTTTGCAGGATTTGCTTCCATTTGCTTGTATTGTACGGGTATTTTGGTATTTTACAACCATGTACGAACCCGAGCATGCCCGTATCACTGTATTATCCGACAGAGATTCAACCGGAAACCATCGCTTCATCCTGTACTGGATGCATACCTCCATTCGGTCGACATGGAACCAATCCCTGGAGTATGCAGTTCAGACGGCAAATCAGCATAACCTTCCACTGAAAGTGGTGTTTATCGTAACGGGTGATTACCCCCATGCACAACAGCGCCATTATCAGTTTCTGTTCGAAGGGCTCGTGGAGACCGAACAAGCCCTCGCCGCACGGGGAATCAGTATGGAGGTACTATACGGCAATCCTCCAGCCGTGCTCTATCAACTGTCGGGTCAAGCCAAAGCCGTAATTATCGACCGCGGGTATCTTGCCATACATCGGAAATGGTACAAGGAACTGGCTCAGGATACCAGATGCCCTGTCATGCAAGTGGAAAGCAACGTTGTTGTACCAGTCCGGACGGCATATCCAAAAGAAGCCTATTCCGCAGGAATACTCCGGCCGAAGATCCAGCAGATATGGGATGATTTTCTTCACCCTGTTCCAATGCAGGAGCTGAAGAACACCGCTCCGGTAAAGCTGGAAACCCCGGACACGCAGATTACAACCATGGATATACACCGACTGACGGACCCCGCCTATTCTGCTGAGTATTTCCGCCCTGCAAAGCAGGCAGGGGTTGTAACGACATTCCATGGCGGAGAGAACTCCGCATTATCACGCTGGCATGCTTTTCTGGAAACCGGGCTGGACTCATTTCACACCGACAGGAATGACCCTTCCCGGGACGGATGCAGCAGGCTAAGTCCATATCTGCATTTCGGCATGATTTCTCCTCTCCAGCTGGCTCTGGAGGCAAGAGAGCACGGGCACAGCGAAGGGGTAGATGTGCTGTGGGAGGAGCTCATTATTCGTCGTGAACTGGCGTGCAACTTCACGGAATACAACCCGAATTACGACACAATAGCGTGCATTCCTGACTGGGCAAGAAAGACACTGTCCGAACATGCAGGCGATCCCAGGAAGTACACCTATGCATATTCTGAATTTGAACAGGCAATAACACACGACCCGTACTGGAACGCAGCCCAGAATCAAATGGTAAAAACCGGGCACATGCATGGATATATGCGCATGTACTGGGGAAAGAAGGTACTGGAATGGAGTCGCAGTCCAGGCGATGCATATGAGACGCTTATTCGGCTGAACGATACCTATGAGCTGGACGGTCGCGACCCCAACGGATATGCCGGGGTAGCCTGGTGTTTTGGAAAACATGACCGCGGCTGGCAGGAGCGTGAGATATTCGGCAAAGTGCGCTATATGAATGCAAACGGACTGCGGCGCAAGTTTGATATTGATGCATACGCACAGCAATGGAATCCATAGCTGCGCGTGCAAAAGACGCGCAGCTAAATCGCTGCGCTTACATAAGACGCGCAGCTAGATAGCTGCGCTTACATAAGACGCGCAGCTAGATAGCTGCGCGTTGATGTTCTTTGTAGAGTTCGTCACGGAGCTGCTGCACACCCTTGTCCTGCAGGTAGTCGTCGAACGGCATCATGCGATCGATTATTCCATTCGGGGTAATCTCGACGATACGGTTTGCGATACTGTGGACGAACTGGTGATCATGTGAGGTAAACATGACCACCTCGGGATACTCGATGAGGGCATTATTCAAAGCGGTAATTGCCTCAAGGTCCAGGTGGTTTGTCGGATCGTCCAGCACCAGTACATTTGCTTCCGCCAGCATCATCCTGGAAAGCATACAGCGCACCTTCTCTCCCCCGGATAATACCTTAACGTTTTTCAAGGCATCGTCGCCGGAAAACAGCATGCGGCCGAGAAACCCGCGAACGTAGCTTTCATCATTGGAATCCGTATACTGACGAAGCCAGTCGATAATATTGATATCCTGCTGAAAATAGCGGCTGCTTTCTACAGGGAAATAAGCAGGAGTAATGGTAACACCCCATTCATAGCTGCCCGAATCCGGCTGCATATCTCCGGCGACAATATCAAAAAAGGTGCTTTTGGCTGCATGTTCGCGACCAACGAAGGCAATCTTATCGCCGCGATTAACGGTAATCGAAAAATTGTCCAGCAGCTTCTCGCCTTCAATTGTCTTGGACAACCCGTCCACATTCAGAACATTTTTTCCGCATTCCCTT
>CAZANF010000264.1:0-3672 GCA_964486425.1 uncultured Spirochaeta sp.
CACCGGCACCGGTGGCGCCACCATGCAGGAAGGCGATTTGCAGCCCACCCCCCGGGTCAAGAAGGTGCTGCAATTGGCCGCCCGCGAAGCCCGCAGCCTGAATTACAACTACATCGGCACCGAGCACATCCTGTTGGGCCTGCTGCACGAAGGCGAAGGCGTGGCCGCCAAAGTCCTGCGCAGCCTGGACGTCGAGGCCGAACAGGTCCGGACCGAGGTCCTCAAGGCCCTCGACCCGAACTTCATCCCCCAGGAAAACCGCGAAGAGAACGAAGCCGGCAGCAGCGCCGGCGCCGGCCAAAGCCAGAATCACATACCAGGATGCGGTAGTAATGCCAAGATACGCTATTCCCCACACTACAAACAGGGAAGCCCCGGTATTTACACCCAGCACACTGGGATCTGCGATGGGATTGCGGGTAATAGCCTTCATGAGTGCACCGGACACCCCGAGGGCGGAACCAGCCATGAGACTGAAGATTGTACGCACGAGACGGCGACGAACCACCACAGCTTCAAGGTTAATTACCTCAGGTCGAAATAACCCATCAATAATATCCCCCAGACTGATTATTCGGGCCCCAAACGCTAGTGATGCTCCTGCAGCAATTGCAATGCCCGCAACAAGCAGGAAGGCAACCCATCCTGCGGATACATGCGGTGATCCGGAGGATGGGATAAGCAGCCGACTCGCTGATTTCGTCACTATTGAACCTTTTCAGCTGCCTGGGATAACAGTGTCAGATATTCATCAATAACCGCCGGCATGGACAACGCACTCGGATTTACCGCGGCGGCCAGTGGGGAATTATCCTCCAGAAACACTACCGACCCGCGCTCGATAGCCGGAATGGAACTCAGCAGTGAGTCGTCCTGCAGTTCACGCAGCAGAGCTTCATCGCCATAGGCAATAATTATGTCAATGTCGCGTAATTCATCCGCGTTTTCGGCACTCAACGTCACGGCAAAATCATCATATTCCTCCGCATAACGGGTAATACTGGGCGCGTGAACCAATCCCAAGTCCTGCAGGTATGCAGCCCGCGGATCCCGCGGAAGATAAATATAGTACTGCGAAAAATCAGTCGGTATAAAATAAAAGAACCCTGCGGTTTTGCCCTCCAGCTCAGGATGCCGGGCAGTTTTAGTTGCAATCATTTGCTCAAGTTCCGCAACGAGTTCCTGGCCTTCGGCCTTCATCCCCATTCCTGTGGCGTTCAGAATGGTTTGTTCCCGCCAATAGGTCTGCCACGGGCGATCTGGATAAGCGACAACCGGCGCAATTCTGCTCAGCAGGGTATATTCTTCCTCAGTCAAGCCGGAGTATGCGGCAAGAATTACATCGGGGCGTACATCGCTTATGGCTTCATAATCAAGCCCGGTGCTGTCACGGAACACCACAGGATCGGTTTCCCCTAATTCACGAAGCCGCGCAGCTGTCCATGGAAGAAGGCCACTGTCATCAGTCACGCCGTAATTTGCCTCGGAAAACCCGACCGGTACAACACCAAGGGCAAGAGGCACATCCTGATTGCTCCAGGCTATCGTTGCAATTCGCGAGGGTTTACTCTGCAGCTCAGTCACTCCAAAGGCATGCTCGATCACAACTGGATACTCGCTGCTGCTATTCGCTCCCGGGTCTTCCGACATGGCTTTATCAGTATCTTCACTGGTTTGACCGGAACATGCCGCAACGGCAACTACGGTCAGCACAATACCAAGCATCCTGAATGGCCTCCAGGATCCCGTTATTCTCTTTGATTTCATTTCATCCTTCCTTACAGTTAGCCTACACTTACTTTGTTAGTCAACGCTAACTTTGAATGATATAGTACACAACTACGCACTATGTCAAGCCGTAACTGCTCACCTGCAATAGGGGAAATTTTTGGAAATATGGCGCTGCTTGATTACTGATGCAATCTGCGGCTTTTGTTTCGTGAACCACTGAGAACAAGTACCGTGATGGTGGACATGGTCAGTCCAATCATGGTCATGAGTCCGATACGAAAAACAACAAAGAAACCGCTGAACAGCAAGGAGCTAAAGGTTATGCACAGAATTGCGGTTGTGATAATGACAGTCTTGCGTGATTCCGCATGGACAAACAGATAGCGCATTAATATAGCATCATCTACCCCGACCCCCGCCACCACTGCGAAGATGATTGCTTCAAAAATGAGAAGATCCCAACCAAACCAACCATACAGAGCGATAACGGTTCCAATACCTATCACCGGCGGCAGCAGAATCCAGATCAATTGCTGCGGCGAAGAGGATGAAATGGTATGAATCAAGACGATCACCAGTACAAACAGCAGCAGAGATTTCACCTGATCGAACAGAAAAAGCCTGTAATTGCGGGTTTTCTCCACCTGCATACCGGAAAAGGATATTGATACCCCCTCGGTGTGCTGCCAGTACCCGGCTGCATAATCCATGAATTCCTGGATATCGCTGAATGACTGGGTGTCAGCAGGCAGCCGGGTCCTCAGTTGTATGGAGCTATAGTTTGAATTGATCAGCTGGAGTGTGAACAGGGACTCCCCGCGCGTAAGCTCCAGTGACTCGCCAATATGAGCCGTCGTTTTCGGCCGCAGCGGCTCGGCAGAGTTTTCCCACCGTGCAATAATCTCGGAGACTATTGTATGCACCCCGTACAGGTCGCTTCCGGGATAGCGAAGTGACAGCTGCTGCTCCCATTCATACAGCCGGACGAAATGATCATACTCAACCCAGTAGAAGGTATCAGGATGACTCAGGGTAATCTCGATCTCCTGATGTCCGGGAGCCTCCTCATATACATACACCGTTTCTCGACCGATGGAAGAACCCTGCCAGAATATATCGGTCCACTGTCCGGACTGCTTTACCTGCATCCAGCCGGAAGCCAGAAACAGAAATCCCAATATACTGAGCAGAATTGAAACTTTTTTAGGGACTCGAATGAATCCGGAAGAAACCCTCTCCCGTGCTTTTATACTGCCGGTAAAAAGACGAGCCATAAGGGGCGTGACTGCAAACGCAATAGCAGCAGCCAGAATCACTCCAAGAATTGAAATCTTTCCTATGGCATGCAGCTGCTCGTTGGACGAAATCAGCATCCCGCTCAGACCTGCAATAGTGGTAAAGGCGGTAAGCAGCACGATCTTTCCATGACTCCTTACAGCTTCTGTCCAGGATCCCTGTCTGAGTCCGGCCCGCATATGCAGGGTATAGGAGGTTGAAAGCCCCAGCACCAGAACTGGAACTGGCAAAATAAAGAGGGTAAGCGGCTGCTGCACAAGTCCGATAATCCCCCCGGTGCCAAGCATGGCGATGCACGCACTCGCCCACAGCAGGAGTGCCTGCCGAAGGGATCGCAGCAGCAGCAGAAACGCACCCAATAAAAAACCCAGTACGAGGATTATATACACAGTCAGGCTTCTGGATACAAGGTCGGAGGCACTTGCTTCCCAATAGGGAATTCCCCCGATAACAAGGCCTGGATAATCTGTACGGATGTCATCAATTACCGAGAGAATATCCGCATTGACAACCTCGCGGGACAGTTCTGCATACTGCAGCCAGGCTGATCCGCTGCGTGTCAGCAGCAGCAGGGAGAGCGAGGGAGATTGCTCTATCCTGGAAGCAATGGCATCCGGACCAAGTCTACCGGGATCAGGAATCGGG
>CAZANF010000265.1:0-3614 GCA_964486425.1 uncultured Spirochaeta sp.
CCCGCCAACCCGCATGCCAACCGCGGATGGGCAGAGACAGCCGCCGCACAGCTGGAAACCGCAGGGGTGTGGCCTTCTTCAGCAGCAAACTCCGCGCCCTCTTCCGAAAAGCCCTCTCCTGAAAACAGGTAAGCTATTTCAAGCGCACCGAGGAGAGTTCCAGCACAATCGGCAGGTGGTCGGACAGACCGCTGCGCTGCGATGGACGGTATCCCCGCGGATACCCCTGCGGGGTCAGCATCCAGTCCCGCTGTTCTACCCAGAATGCCGTCGGGAGAAACCCTTCACCCATTAATCCGGGACCCAGCAGGAAATGATCTATTCGCTCCCATTCCTCCCGGTACACATAGCTGCCGGACAATTCAGACATATACCAGGGCGAGTAGAAAATCAGAGGATCGGTAATTGCTTTGTCCGCCTGAGCGGTAACGAAAAGCGGCCGCAGGGCGTCGGTACAACCTGCAATATACTCCTGCGGTCCCTCGCTCAGGATACATGCAGGTGCAAGAGAGCGCAGAGGGACTGTCTCCTCCTCATCGAGCGGCGGAATTCTCCTGCACTGATCCATATTCTCCGGCAGGGTCTGGTTCAGGTCCCCCGCAATCAGCACCGATGCATCGGGGTTATCGGCCACAATCTCCTCCACACGACGGGAGATCACGGCTGCGGACATTAACCGGAATTGCTCAGTCTCCGCCTCGCCGTCCAGTTTGCTCGGCCAATGACAGGCGAACAGATGAAGCTCATGGCCATCCGCCTCCCCGGTATCTCCTGCCAGCAGCTTCACCTCAAGCACCGGACGTATCCGCCGGTCGTCAAATGGATACACCGCATGGAGCCGTACATCAAGCACCGGTAAACGGCTGAGCAGCCCGATTTGTATGGCACTGCCCGGAACAGCAGTGGCAAGTGCCGAAGGATACCTTCGCTCACCAAGTACCTTGTCCCGCAGATCCTCGACCACCCGCTGATTCTCCACCTCAGCCAGCACGACAACATCAGGTCCCTGTCCGTAGGTGCCGCGCACCCCGCGAATTACCCTCCCGAAATCCTCAAGTCTCGCGTGATAGGCAGCGGAGTCCCAATTCCCGGTCTCGGGGTTGTATTCGGGATACTCGCTGCCGTCGGCGTTGTCGTCAAAGAGGTTATGCAAGTTGTATGTCATTATGGTGATCCTGTCGGTATCCAGCCCAAGCAAGCTGCAGCCGGGAACGGCCAGACCGGCAAGTATCGCGGCAAGCACAAGAATCACACAGGCGCATCGCAGATTCCGGCTGCGGATCCCGAACTGAAGAATCATATACACCCCCTGCTTCTATATACTTGAAGTAGGGAGGCAGAACATTAAATCAGCGGTTCATATGCAGAAATTCGATAATGTTTTCCAGTTCTTCCGTGAAATCAGGTACTCTGGGACTGAATGTACGACCGGTTATCAGTCGAAAAATCTCCCGATAGCGTTCTGCAACCTCGGTACGTACGCTCTCAGGAAGCTCCGGCGGGGTACCCTCCCCGGTAAAACCTACCCGGCGCAAGAAGTCGCGAAGGAATTCCTTGTCCAGCTGCCGGGGCACCTTCCCGTCGGGAACCGTCAGCTGTGCCGAAAGCTCATCGGCGTACCAGTAACGGGAAGAATCGGGGGTATGAATCTCGTCCACCACATGCAGCTCACCGTCATACAGACCGAACTCGTATTTTGTATCCACCAGGGCCAATCCGTTGGCCGCCGCAACCTCGCTGCCGCGCCGAAACAGCTGCAGCGCAACGGATTCCACCTGCTGCCAGAGGCCGGCATCCACTACGCCGAGACCGATAATCTCGTCACGGGATATCGGTGCATCGTGTCCGCCCTGCATTTCTTTGGTAGTAGGGGTTATAAGAGGTGTTTCAAAGCGATGATATTCCTGCAAACCCGGCGGAAGGATAATCCCGCTGACTGCTTCTCCGCGCTGATATGACCGCCATGCCGAGCCGGTAAGATAGCCGCGAACAATTACCTCCACCGGCAGCACCCGGCAGCGTTTGACAGCCACCGAACGTGGCCCCAGCTCACGTATGAGGTGATTGGGAATAATCTCGCAGGTGGCTTCAAGCCAGAACAGCGAAAGCTGATTCAGGATGGCACCCTTCCCGGGGATTTCGCCAAGCACTACGTCATATGCGGATACCCGGTCGGTGGTGACCAGTACCCCGATATCACGACCCCACAGGGCCTCGCGTACCTTGCCGTGTGCTCGTTCCCATCCACCCGGCAGAGAAACGCCGGCTAACGGGTCGTCTTCCGGGAAGGATATCTTGCCATCATTCATCAAAAAACCCGCCTACAGATTCAGTTCTGTTCGTGTCGTTACAATCCGGCTCAGCAGCCCGTACTCCAGGGCCTCCGACGCACTCATCCAGTAATCGCCGTCGGTATCTTTTACAACCTTGCTCAGATCCTGTCCGGTTTCATCTGCCATGAGCTGGTTCAGCTTGACCTTGCTCCGTTCAATTTCACGGGCATGGATCTCTATCTCGGTTGAATTACCGCGCATACCGCTCAAGGGCTGATGGATAAGGTAATGGGAGTTCGGCAAACCGATGCGGCGTTCCTGCGGAGCCGCCAGCAGAATGAGAGCCCCGGCACTGGCAACCAGACCCATTCCAATGGTGTAAATCTCCGGCTTCACAAAGCGCAGCATGTCGAATATGGCATAGCCTGCATCAACATCTCCGCCCGGAGAGTCGATAAAAACCTTGATCGGCTCATCACCGGCACTTTCCATAAGCAGCAGCTGTCGTACAACTCGCTCGGCCAGTTCCTTGTTGACCTCGCCCGATAACAGGATCGAGCGGGTTTCCATCATTTTAGCAACAAGCAGCTCATTCGGCTGCTCTTTTGGTGTTTCGGGAGTGTCTTCTAATCGCATATGCTGATAATATACTATGCATGGCAAGTGAACAGCAAACCCCTATTACTCCAAATTCGTCCTCAACCAAAAAATCCGGCGTGATCGGTATTATCGGCCGCCCCTCCGCCGGCAAATCCAGCCTGGTAAACCGCATCTGCGGAGCCAAGGTATCGATTGTAAGCCCTTATCCGCAGACTACCCGCACCCGGATTCGGGGGATCTACAGCGAAGACCGCGGACAGCTGCTGTTCCTGGATACCCCGGGCTATCATCTGTCCGATAAAAAACTGAACCAGGAATACCAGGAGGTGGTAACCGCCGCCCTGCCGGACTGTGATGCCTTGCTGTATGTACGCGATGTAACCCGCTATTCCGGTACGGAGGAAGAGGCTATCCTGGATATCGTCCGCAAATCCGGTCTGCCCTGGATTGCAGCCCTGAACAAAATCGACGCCTTGAATGATGCCGGAGACAGTGCGAAGCCCCCCAGGGTTTCCGGCAGGAAACCGAAGATGGACAGCCCTGAGGTTCACGCGGCCAAGGTCGCTGCGGCCAAGGCAGCCGCCGAGGCGGCTGCTGCCGCCCCCACTCCGCCTCCGGCAGAGCTTGGGTGGGAGGATCCGGCCGAACACCCGCCCGCTGCAGTGGTCGCCGTATCCGCCGAAACCGGGGCGGGGATGAAGGATCTGCTTGCGGCATTGTTCGATGTGTCTGCGGCCGGCG
>CAZANF010000266.1:0-3599 GCA_964486425.1 uncultured Spirochaeta sp.
AGGACTCAAATCTTTGGCGGGCTTACCTATAATCTGCCAACCTTCGATCTTTTTACCACCGAGTTTTACAGTGGTGCGGGGCCCAGAGTGTTTAATCCGAACGACTATCAAGGAATAATCCTCCGCCCGTATGGATTCCAGGTATGGCAGTCTGCGGAGTGGGATACTATCGCGGATGAGGAGATTACCATCCATCTGGATAAGCCCAACGGAAGCAATGTGCGATTGTTCCTTATGAAAAAATAGCCCGACAGGAAGGATTATTATGATTCGAATATATCTGTTAGCGGCCATGGTCAGCATTATGCTGGTCATGGCTTGCTCTACACCGGAGGAGACAGCAGCGGTGAATACCGGCAATACAGAGCCTGCTGATTCAGGCAGTGCCGAGACATCCGAGCAGCTCACAACCATACGCGGCGTCCCGACCACATTCGGGAACGAGCCGCGCACCTATGTTGCAATCGTGCTGTATGACGGGGAGAATCCCACCGACGAGACCTACTACGTGCACCCGGAGCATCAGGACGATCTGCGGACACAGACCGGGGAGCTTCTGCGGCTGGAGGGATATGTGCATACCGGCGAGTCCTCGTTCTTCGAGGCCCGCCTGCACGATGCGGTATTTGTTCCTGTCAGCTACGAGTCTGCAGAGTAGCCTGACACACGCAGCAGCCAAGGCGCCGGAGGCACTACTCGGCATAGATCATCTTGCGGGTCATGCCGCCGTCGATGCGCAGTTCTTCGCCGGTAATGAAGTCGTTATCGGGTTCGCACAGGAAGAGGACCAGGCGGGCGATATCCGCGGGGGTGCCGACACGGCCGGAGGGGTGCTGGGAGTGGTCCTGATGACTGAGGTCGCCGGGGCTGCCGGTGTGGATCCATCCCGGGGCTATGCAGTTTACGGTTATGCCGGTGCCGGACAGCGAGTTTGCCAGAGCGTGGGTGAGGGATCGGATTCCGCCCTTGCCGGCACCGTAGGCTTCGCCGCCGGGTTCCGACATGACCGCCCGGGTGGAGCCGATGTTGATAATGCGCCCGCAACCTTCCCCGCTCCGTTCACGAAACTGCCGGGCAAACTCGCGTGACAGCAGAAACGGGGCGCGCAGGTTCACCGCCAGGATCTCGTCCCACAGCTCGCTGCTGCACTCCGTAAGCGGGACAAACCGGCTGATACCGGCATTGTTTACCAGGATATCCCACGAGGTCCATTCACGCCGCACCCATTCGGCCGCTTCCAGCAGCTGTGCCTCGTCGGACAGATCCGCTTCCAGAAATGCAATACCGGGCCGGCTGTCGGCTAGCTCCGCCCCTGCCCCGGCATCCTTGTCCACCGCCAGCACCTGCATGCCGGCATCGGCCAGCGCGGCGGCGATTGCCCTGCCGATGCCATTGGCTGCACCGGTTACCATGGCTGTTCGTTCATGTTTCATTCTGAAAGTATGATGCAGATATCCGGATTGCTGCAACAGCCGGCGGTCAGCCGGCCGGGCCGCCTTGATTACGGATCCAGGGTTTTGATGGTGCCGTCCTGGTTGTAGAACAGCTCCTGTACCTTTACACAGCGTTTGTGATTCACGCCGCCGCTGAGAGATGCGTCGTGGTAATACAGAAACCAGCGGCCTTCAAACTCTATGATTGAGTGGTGGGTGGTCCAGCCGATGGCAGGGTTGAGGATGCGGCCGCGGTAGCGGAAGGGCCCGTAGGGTGTTTCGGCGGTTGCATAGCTGATGGTGTGTGTGTCGCCGGTGGAGTACGAGAAGTAGTACAGGCCGTTGTACTTGTGCATCCAGGGGCCTTCGAAGAAGCGGCGTTCGTTGTCGCCTTCCAGAAGGGGGGCGCCGTTTTCATCCTGAATCACCATGTCCTGCGGGGATTCGTCCATCTCCAGCATGTCGGGCCGGAGTTTGGCCATCTTGCATGACAGGGCGGGTTCATCTGGATTCGGGAGGCTGCCGTCGGCAAGATAGCTGCCGGTGCGCCAGTTCTGCAGCTGTCCGCCCCAGATTCCGCCAAAGAGTATGTAGTGTGAGCCGTCGTCGTCCTTGAATACACAGGGGTCGATAGAAAAGCTTCCCTGTATCGGTTCGGGCTGAGCGGTAAACGGGCCTTCGGGTTTGTCGGCAACAGCAACGCCGATGTGAAAAATCCCGGTTTCCGCTTTGGCGGGGAAATACAGGTAGTATTTGCCGCCCTTTTCAGCTGCGTCGGGGGCCCACATCTGTGAGACTGCCCAGGGGACATCCTTGACGTGCAGAACCTCGCCATGGTCAACAGCCGGAGCTTCGGGGTGGTCCTGTGACAGGACATGATAATCGATCATCTGATACTGATCGCCCTCATCGTTGTCCTGTGCCTCCAGATCCAGATCATGTGAAGGATAGATATAGATCCTGTTTTTAAACACATGGGCCGATGGATCGGCGGTATAGATATGCTTGACTAACGGCTGTTTGAACATAGCTTCATCCTTGTAATTCGGCAGGGGGAGATTGTCTCCATACCGGGTATATTACCATATAATAGGAGCATTAATATCAGCTGTCAATCCAGGGGTTGCAGTTCAAGCGTCACAGGAACCCGAAACTATTTGACTCCGAATATAAATTGGAATAATCTTAATTCATGATAATTCTTCTACTTTCCGGGGTCAGTATCCTGCTTTTCACCGTGGTAGTCCTGCAGCAGCTGAAAATGCGGAGGGTCGCTGCGCTTCAAAGCGATATAACCGGGTGCATTACCAATGCGGTTCAGACCCTGGAACATGGTCTGTCGGCTTTTTCCTCCGGGGATATGACCATACAGCTGCCTGATCCGGTCTGCCTGCCGAAGAGCAGTACCGGCAAAGCCCTGTATCGGGGAGTTTCCGACTGCATTGAAGACTTTCAGTCGATTACTGCAGTCCCGGCACGTCGAATATGCTTTAGCGGGGCTAACAGTTACCAGGAGGGGGTGCTTGCCGGGCAGCGCATAGCCGAAGCCATGAACAGCAAGGGAACCGTAGCCAGTTTTATCCCGTTATTTACCCAGATTAACCACGTTATGCGGATGAAGGGATGTCTGGACTATCTGGCAGCTCAACATCCGAATATTCAGTCGATTGGGGTCTTCGAGAGTCAGGGCAACCAGGATGCCGCACGGATTGCATATCAGTCTATGGTCAAAAAACACGGGCAGGTGGATATGCTGTACATCACCGACGGGCATACCCCGGCAGCCTTTGTGGAACAGATTAAGGAAGACAAACACCGAAATACCAGAGTGATTGCCTTCGATGCCATACCCGAGAATGTGGCTCTGCTCAAACAGGGAAAAATCGAGTGTCTTGTTGAACAGAACTCCTTTGCACAGTCATACAATGCACTGATACATCTGTACAACCACTGCGAATCCTCCTGGAAACCGGTGCTGCCGAAGCTGTTCATGAAGCCACTGGCAATAGACCGGGACAACTACACCACCTACTGGGACGACGCCCGAAACGAGCGCATCATGAAGGATGAGGAGCTTGCGATGCTGGCCGAGCCGGTGCGCAACACCAGCGGACGGACGTATCGCTTCGGGCTCATTTTGCCGCTGTCGACCGGCTTTTTTGCCGG
>CAZANF010000267.1:0-3598 GCA_964486425.1 uncultured Spirochaeta sp.
TCCACTGCCTCAAGGCCCACCGAGATTCGTACCAATCCGGGGGTTATGCCGACAGCGGCACGCTCTTCATCGCTGAGCTTTGAATGTGTGGTGGTCGCGGGGTGGGTGGCGATGGTGCGGGTATCACCAAGGTTTGCGCTGCGGGTAATCATCTGCAGCTGGTTGATAAAACGCATTGCCCCCTGGATTCCTCCCTTTACCTGCAGGGTTACCAGGCCGCCGCCTGCCTTCATCTGCCGGGCTGCAAGCTCATGCTGCGGGTGGGACGGCAAACCGGGATAGTGCACCTGCTCGATCGCAGGATGCTGCTGCAGCTGTTCCGCGATGGTGAGGGCGGATGCACAATGGCGATCCATGCGGACGGCCAGGGTTTCCAGGCTCTTGGAGAGGACCCATGCGTTGAACGGCGACAGGCTTGGGCCGGTATGACGGGCGAAAAAGATGACCTCTTCAATGAGCTCGGATGGTCCGAGTACGGCTCCTCCCATGCTGCGCCCCTGCCCGTCGATGAACTTGGTGGCGGAGTGTACTACGATGTCGGCACCGAGCCGGGCCGGCT
Organism: uncultured Spirochaeta sp.; assembly: GCA_964486425.1. Taxonomy (GTDB): domain Bacteria; phylum Spirochaetota; class Spirochaetia; order DSM-27196; family DSM-8902; genus Spirochaeta_B. The sequence goes on from CAZANF010000267.1 coordinate 560, forward strand.
GCTGCAGATACGGGGTTGCGAAGCAGTTGTCGACAATGAGCTTCGCACCGGCCGCGTGGGTTGCTTCGGCAATAGCCTCTATATCGAAGAGTTCAAGCCCGGGATTCGACGGGGTTTCTATGAGCACCAGTTTGGTCTGTCTGGTCATTGCCGCGGCGAATGCGGACGGTTCGTGCCCCCCGACCATGCTGACGGTGACCCCCCATCGCGGAAGCAGCTTGCTGAGCACCTGTATCGTGGATCCGAACAGGGCGCGTGAGGCTACGACATGGTCGCCGGCATAGAGAAAAGAGGCTAATGATGCGAATATTGCCGCCATGCCGCTGGCGGTGACTATACCGGACTCGGTTCCTTCCAGGCGACAGAGCTTCTGCACCAGCTCATCGGTATTTGGATTAGCATAACGGGAATAGATTGTGCCTTGCTGTTCACCGGCAAACAGGGCCTGTGCGTGTTCTGCGGAATCGAATACGAAACCGGAAGTCATGTGGATCGGCACTGAATGCTCGTTGTAGCCTGACCGTGCGGCCTGAGTCCGTACGGCATCGGTCTTGAATTGTTCCTGCTGCCGGTCGTAAGTACTGTGTTCGTTCATCTTCTTCTCGTGCATGGTGGCGATAATCCGAGTCTTTTAGTATAGTATCAGAATGAAGTGGTATAAGACAATCGATGAAATTATAGGAAATACCCCTCTAGTGCTTCTGCAGCGCATAGTTTCGGGGAATAACACCGTGCTTGTGAAGCTGGAGGGCGACAATCCGGCCGGATCGGTGAAGGACCGTCCGGCCTACAGTATGATTGCCGAGGCAGAGGCTCATGGCAGAATCAGGCCGGGGGATACCCTGATTGAGGCTACCAGCGGCAACACCGGAATCGCACTGGCCATGGTGGCGGCGATTCGGGGGTACCGGATGGTGCTGATTATGCCCGCCAACATGAGCGAGGAGCGACGGGCCCTGATGAAGGCCTACGGCGCACGGATTGTCCTGACCCCCGCAGAGAAGAGCATGGAGGGCGCCATTGACCTGGCCCGTGAGATGGAAGCAAACGGAGAAGGGGTCATACTGGATCAGTTCGGTAACAGCGACAACCCGCTGGCACATTACCGCACCACCGGTCCCGAGATCTGGCGCGACACCCGTGGTGAGGTAACCCATTTTGTTGCATCCATGGGAACTACCGGAACTATTATGGGCACCGGGCGCTACCTGAAGGAGGAAAATCCGGATATACAGATTGTCGGGCTGCAGCCCGCCGACGGTGCCAAAATTCCGGGTATCCGCCGCTGGCCGCAGGAATACCTTCCCAAGATATACCGGCCCGAACAGGTGGACCGAATACTCGATGTGACGCAGGAAGAGGCCGAGGAGACAACCCGCTTGCTTGCTGCCCGGGAGGGAATCTTTGCCGGCATATCATCCGGCGGGAACGTAGCCGGTGCTTTGCGGCTGGACCGCGAGCTGACGGATGCAGTAATTGTAGTAATCATCTGTGATCGCGGTGATCGCTATCTTTCTACCGGGGTATTCCCCGGCTGAGGGTATTGATACACTGTTGCCGACAAGGAGCAAATAATGAGTGGAAAAAACCGCAGCAGCATCCGCCCCGGACTGAAGGTGGCGATTGTGCAGAAGCATCATCAGCGCAGCGGCGAACTGACCGAAGGAGTGGTGCAGGATATTCTGACCAACTCCGCCACCCATCCCCATGGGATTAAGGTGCGCCTGCAGTCGGGTGAAGTGGGACGGGTGAAAGAAATTCAGGAGTAGGCTGCTTGAAACCGGGAGCGTTTACCGCTCCCATCTCCATACCTGAACCGTATTGTCGTCGGCTCCGGACACGATCCAGCTGTCGTCGGAGGCAATATCCACTGACCGTACCCAATCAAAATGGGCATCATAGGTACTTTCGATCTCACCGGTCCGGGCATCCCAAATATAGATGCTGGTATCATCTCCACCGGAGATAATGTAATTGCCGTCCGAGCTAAAGGCGACCGTTCTGATCCAGTCGGTATGATCGGAAAAACTGCTGATTATCTCGCCGGTTTCTATATCCCATACATATACCGTTGCATCAACCCCGCCGGTAGCCGCGAGACTGCCGTCCGGCGAGAAGGCTGCAGCGCGAATCCTGTCCGAGTGACCATCAAAGATTGTAACAACCTCCCCGCTTTCCGCCCGCCACACATATGCGGCATCATCGTCTCCGCCGGACAGAATAAGTTCACTGTCCGGAGAGATATCCACCGCCCGGACATAATCCACATGTTCGGTAAAGCGGGTGATAAGCTCACCGGAAGAAGGGTCCCAGACGGCTACTGTCTGGTCATCCGAGGCGGTCGCGGCGAAGGAGTCGTCGGCGGCAAGGGCTGCCGAACGAACATAATCATCATGTCCGGAAAATCTGGAAATAATGCGTCCTGTCTCGGTCTCCCATACTGCCGCAGTTCCATCTGCCGAGCCCGAGATGACCCGTGATCCATCCGGGGAGAATCCCAGCGAGAGAATGTCGTCGGTGTGAGCCCCGAAGGTGGATATCACTTCCCCGTCCTGCGGATTCCACACCCGAACGATGTTGTCGTTACCGCCGGATGCTACATACCGGTTGTCCGGTGATACTGCAACGGTCTGCACCCAGTCCGTATGCATGGTAAACAGGGTGATGAGCCGCGGGTCGTCGGCAACCGCTCGCTCAATGCTGTTGTCATACGAAGGGCTGGACAGCTCCGAGATATACACCTCTGCTTCCTGCCGGCTGCTTGTCCAGGTGCCGACCCAGATACTGTACAGACCTGATTCCGGGTTTTCGAAGATGATGCCGGGATTCAGTCCGTATTCATCATCCGAGGTATACCAGTTGCCGAGTGGATCATTGATGATCAAGGTAGTATCTGCTTCAGACTGTACATAGATATGCAGAGGTAGAATTGAGCCGGCTTCATAGGAAAAATCTATGTCCGTTGCCGACTCATTTACATACCCGAGCGACCAATGATTCGGCAGATGTCCCTCGTCAGGACCGCTGGCAATTCGCGAC
>CAZANF010000268.1:0-3589 GCA_964486425.1 uncultured Spirochaeta sp.
GGCGGTGTTGCCTGGGGTGATGTTTTAATAGGCGTCTGTGTTGCCTCCGCACATAGCAGGCAAACTGCCCTGTACGCCCTTCTGCTTGCGGCACCAACGGCCGCAGTATGCGCAGGCTTTCTTCTGCTGTGCGGGAGACTTGACCGAAAATCACCGCTGCCGTGGGCACCGTTTTATCTTGGCACGGCAGCAGGTATCATGTGGCTTTGTCCGGGCTATTAACGGGATATCAAAAAGGCTCGGTTTCCTCACCGATGATTTGATCCAGCGAAGGGAACATTTCCTTCAATCGGTTCATGTCATCATCAGTTACCATTGTCTCCCGCTCACGTGCCAGCTCGGCACCAGCCGAAGAAAGTTTGTTCAGCAGACTGTAAATAATATGACTGAAAATCTTTAATCCGGCATGCGGGGTCTCATTGCAGTATGCAAAGAGTTTCTCCCGGGTCGTAAACAGCAATCGAACCGGTTGCTTTGCCCAGGCACTGGCTGTGCGCGGAACATCCAGGAAGATGCTGGACTCGCCAAAGACATCCCCGGAGTGCAGTACACTCAAAAGGGTATCTTCCTGTCCGCCTTCCGCACGTTTACGAATATCCACCGCACCCTGCAGAATAATAAACAGTTCATGATCCTTGCTGCCCTGCTCCAGTATTCTGTCTCCGGTCTCATATCGTCTGCCCTCGCATATGCTGATGAAGGCATTGAGTTCCTGGTCGGTGAAATATTGAAACATATCTACACGACGTAATTCGTTAAATATAGCATTATGATCAAGATCTAAGTGTTCCATTGCAGGTATTGTAGCATCTTTGAAGCAATTGTTCCACTTAAAATCACACATTGAGAAGCGGTATGATTTCTGGTTATACTTCACCTATGAGAATCAAGAATCCCCTCCGGACAATCCCGCACCTGTTTCTGCTGGCGCTGACAACCTTTGGCATGAGCTGTTCGAGTGAACCCGCCACCCTGCGCATCGGCATGATGCCTGCGGTTGATATAGCCCCGTTCTACTATGCCCAGGAAAACGGCATCTTTGCCGAACATGATGTTCAGGTAGAGCTTATCCTTTTTACCAATGGACAGAACCGTCAGACCGCATTGCAGACCAATCAGGTAGATGGAGCTATGACCGATCTGGTTGCGCTTGTAACCAATACCGCAGGGGATTTCCCGCTCCGCGGCGTGTTAGCCACAGAGGGGGTGTTCCCGTTACTGGTGCATGAATCGACCGGCCTGCAGCATCGTAACGGCAACTCGCAGCACGATCCTGCAGCTATAGGTGTAATGGAGATCAGCATAACCAACTATATAGCAGAGAAATACCTGGATACTCATTTTCCTGAAATCGCATATGAGACAGTATATATTAACGAGATCCCCACTCGTCTGGAGGCCGTTCATGGTGGACAACTGAGCGGAGGAATCTTTCCGGAACCCGTCGCCTCTATCGGCGAGCACCGCGGCCTCACCAAGCTGGTGTATGATGATATCCCTGACCAGAGTCCGGATATCATCGCCTTTACAGAAACTGCTCTGCAGCAAAAGGATACCGCTATCTCGGCCCTTGTCTCTGCATATAACCAGGCAGCAGAGGAATTGCGGGCCGACCATGATCTGAGTCGCGATGTTCTCATGCGCAATATCCCCAACCTGCCGCCGGAGGTTCGCAGGCTTATTATCCTGCCGGAATACCGTCCTGCACACCTTCCCGACAACGGGTTTATCCAGGAGATAATCGACTGGACCGGGACCGCCATCGGACGCGAACTGTCTGTACACCCGGAGGATATCATCGACCGAAGGTATCTTGCACAATAGCCATGCTGGACATCCAATCCGCCACAATTTGCTATGGCACTGAAACAGCGGTAGAGAACTTTTCACTGAAAATTACTGCCGGGGAGATGGTGAGCATTGTCGGCCCCAGCGGCTGCGGGAAAACGAGTCTGCTGTATGCCGCAGCCGGACTCCGCAAGCTACAGCATGGAACTATACAACTGGAGACTACCCGCGACCGATGTGGTTTGATTTTCCAGGAGGATAGACTCCTGCCGTGGCTCACAATCCGCAAGAATATTTTGCTTGGTGCGTATAATGTATCGCCGGACGAACTCGACCTTCTTCTGAACACCCTGCGAATACACAACCATGCGCATAAATATCCAAATCAGCTCAGCGGCGGGCAGCGGCAGCGGGCGGCCATGGCGCGTATGCTAATCAGGAAACCCGAGCTGCTGCTGCTGGATGAACCATTCGCATCGCTTGATGAGCAAACCAGAGAAGACCTGCAGCAGGAGCTGCTGTACTACGTGCAATCTCATCACATAACCATGCTGCTGGTCACTCACAGCATATCCGAGGCGGTTTTCCTCGGGGGGAGGATCGTGATTATGCAGCAGGCCGGATTTTTCCACGAGCTTGAAAACCTGACTCACCTGGACCCGGCTGCCAGGGAACAGACCGCCTACTACGATACCATTCGCGCGGTCCGCGCACAGCTCACCGCAGCCACAGATATGCATAAAGGAAGGCTGTCATGAAGCGTTGGGGAACGCTGCACGGCATGCTGCTCCTGCTTATCCTCTGGTACATTGCTGCTGCCTTAATACAGTCTCCGGTTGTTCCCGTACCGCACCGGGTGCTTCTGCCGGCACTCCAGGAGCTGCCGCAGCCGGCAACCCTGCTGCATATAGCATCCAGCTTGTACCGGATAATATGCGGCATCCTGCTTGCACTGCTGTTCGGCATTCCCGCCGGAATCATCTCCGGTCGCAGCCGGCTGCTGGACGGGATTATCTCTCCCTTACTGTATCTATTGTACCCGATACCCAAAATCGCCTTCCTGCCGGTATTCATGGTGATTCTGGGTATTGGAGACATCTCGAAAATCGCCCTCATTACCGTCATCATCTTTTTTCCGATTACAGTTTTTATTCGGGATGGTGTTCAGCGAATTTCACAAACCTATATCGAGCTGGCCATGGTTCTCAGTCTCTCGCAGAAAGAGATCCTCCGTTCGATTATTTTCCCCGGTATTCTGCCGGATATCTTTTCCGCTATACGAATATCGCTAGGCATCTCGCTGTCGGTACTGTTTTTCAGCGAGAATATCGCCGCCAGCCATGGACTCGGCTTCATGATAATGAACAGCTGGATAATGGCTCACTATACAGGAATGTATGCCGGGATATTATATTTAAGCTCACTCGGTATTCTGCGTTATCGGCTGCTGGACAGAATTGAAATATCCCTTACCCCGTGGACCCGGCAGTAAGCGTTGATGCACGACAACAGAAGAAACTCTCTGGCATAGATCGCAGTTTCCTATTACAATGAGCCTCAATGGATCGAATTGAGTCTCGCCGCGTTTTTTTCCTCTACCCTCATTCTGTTTTCCAGGAGCACCTGCTGGATGTTATGGTCCAGGCAGAATTCGAGGTAGCCGTTGTCCGTGACCACACCAGAGTTCATGCCCTTTTGGCTAAATACCCGGGTTCCATACTGTTTATCAATATTGAACAGCCGATCCAGGACAGCACGTGGGAAGAGTTTGTCCAGAAAATCCGTGATAACAGCGAGCTCA